>JAFZXW010000108.1 GCA_017616575.1 Candidatus Methanomethylophilaceae archaeon | reverse complement strand
CCGATGAAGAACCAAGCGAACCACGAGGACACGCCTTTCGTCGCCGCCTCCTCGGCAAGCGCCGCCACGGCCTCCGGGTCCTTCTCGTCGTAGGCCTTCTGCATTCTGTCGACGTACTTCTCGGAGAGCCTGTCGCGCTCGGTCTCGGCTTGGCTTATCTCCTCTTTGGAGAACCCCCTCTCCCTGCCGCACAGGAAGCAGGTCCCGCAGAGGTCTTCGGTATCCGCGAGCATGAAGTTCTTGCCGCACCCGTTGCACCGTGTCAGAAGAAGGGTCATCGGTTCGGTATAGGCGGGCGGTTCTTTATTTTGCCGACGTGCGGACCAGGTCCAGGCAGGAGCGGAGGTTGCGGTCCAGTCTCTCCGACCTGATGTTTATAGCCAGCTCTTCGAGGGCGGCGGCCATGGACACCGTGCAAACTATGAAGACTATAGCCCCCAAGTCCATGAAGAGCATCATGAACGGGGACAGGTGGATAAGGAGGCCCCCGGTCTTGTTCATGAGGGTGTGGATGAGCGCCACCTCGCCGTACTTCCAGTAGCCGACGGCGGCGGATACCACCCTCACGGCGGCCACGGCGATTATGTACCCGATCATCCAAGGGTCCCACGGCGTGGTGGGGATCAGGACCGCCAGCATGGCCATGACCAGGGTGAAGTCGGCCAGGCTGTCCAGCTTCTCCCCTGTGGCCGTGCAGAGGCCGTATTTGCGGGCGATGTGGCCGTCGGCGATGTCAGTCAGGCTGCTGACCGTGAATATGACAAGGAACGGGAGGTTGAGCCCCCCGGTGAAGAGAAGGAGGAACGCCCCCGCGATCCTCGAAGCCGACAGCGCGTTGGGAACTTGGGGGTGCACGGCGATCAGTCCTGGATCACGCGGACCATTACCTTCTTGCCGTTGTGCCTGGCCTTCGTCAGGTCCATGGTCATCCTGTTGCCGAAGTCCTTGTGGACCTCGACGACGGAGGACGTCTTGCCGAGCTCGACCTTGCCGAGGGAGACCTCCCTGATCCTGGCGTTGCGGATGATGAAGTCGGCCAAGGACACCCTCTTGAACCCGTCCTCGCTCCCGAGGTTGATCTCGAACTTGCACATGCCGAACACGTCGGAGATCTGGTCGTAGTCCACGACCCTCTTGATGGCGTCCTTCTGCCCGGGCTCGGCCTCGGGGACGCTCCTCTTCTCGATGTCGATCCCTATGCGCATCTGGAACTCCTTCACCAGGTGCTCCTCCTCGGAGGTGACGAAGGAGACGGCGGTCCCTTCGCGCCCGGCCCTCCCGGTCCTTCCGATGCGGTGGATGTAGGTGTCGATGTCGTCGGGCATGTCGTAGTTGATGACGTAGCTTATGTCGTCTATGTCCAGGCCCCTGGCCGCAACGTCGGTGGCGATGAGGACGTCGGTCTGGCCGGCCTTGAAGTCCCTTATGACCTTCTCCCTCCTGGTCTGGGGCATGTCCCCGTGGATGGCCACGACGTGGTAGTCCAGGTCGGTCAGCCTCTCCTCCAGGACGTCCACCATCTTCTTCGTCTGGCAGAAGATGATGGCCTTGGGCTGGTCGATGTCCAGGATCCTGCAGAGCGCCCAGGACTTGTTCCTCCTTCCCACGGATATGTAGTACTGCTTGGTGAGGTCGAGGATGACCTCGTCCTGGGACACGGAGATCTCCCTGGGGTTGGTCATGTAGTCGAAGGCCAGCTGCTTGACGTTCTCCTGCATGGTGGCGGAGAAGAGGAGGGTGTGCCTCTGCTTGGGCATCGCCTTCAGGATGTATTCGATGTCCTCGATGAAACCCATGTCGAGCATCCTGTCGGCCTCGTCCAGGACCATCGCCTGGATCTCGGAGAGGTTCAGCGCCTTCCTGTTGATCATGTCCCTGACGCGTCCTGGGGTTCCGACGACGATGTCGCATCCGGCCTTCAGCTTCTTCAGCTGCCCTTCGATGCTCGCGCCCCCGTAAATCGGGACGCATACGTGGTCGGTGTACTTCGACAGCTTGGACAGCTCCCCGGAGACCTGGTTCGCGAGCTCCCTGGTGGGGACAAGGACGATCGCCGCCGGGGTGATCCTCCCGGACGGCACCGTCCCGAGGACGATCGTCCCGTACGCGCCGGTCTTCCCGGTCCCGGTCTGGGCCTGGGCGAACATGTCTATCCCCTCCAGCCCCAGCGGTATGGATTGGATCTGGATGGGGGTGGGCTCCGTCCAGCCCATGTCGTCCATCGCCTTGGCTATGTCTTCGGGTATTCCTATTTCCGTGAAATTTGAGATCATACGCATCACTGATCTGAAACACTGCCTGCGACCGACGCAGACAACCTTTCCTTTCCGGCTCCCTAACGACGTTCCGTTTAAATAATAATACGACGGGCCGGAGCCTCCTTTGACTATTAATAAGAGGATTCCGTTCGAGCCCTGATGCCAATGGTAGACGAGCAGGCAATCAAGAAGGCGGAAGAGAGGTTCGGAGCGCTGCTCAGGAAGCAGCTGGAGAGGGTCGAGGCCCTCAAAGGCGAAGGCGACTGGGTGGACTACTCCAAGCTCGACAAGCTCATAATAGGCGTGTGCGGCGGCGACGGGATCGGCCCGTACATATGCGCATCCGCGCAGAAGGTCATGGAATTCCTCCTGGCTGACAAGATCAAGGCCGGGAAGGTCGAGATCAGGCAGATCGACGGGCTCACCATCGAGAGGCGCGCCGAGGTCATGAAGGCCATCCCGGACGACACCCTGGCCGAGCTGAAGGCCTGCCATGTCATCCTCAAGGGCCCGACCACCACCCCGAAGAAGGGGGACCCGTGGCCGAACATCGAGAGCGCCAACGTCGCGATGAGGAAGGAGCTCGACCTGTTCGCCAACGTCAGGCCGGTGTCCGTGCCGGAGCTCGGTATAAACTGGACGTTCTTCAGGGAGAACACCGAGGGCTCGTACGTCATGGGAAGCGAGGGGATGAACGTGACCGACGACCTCGCCATGGACTTCTGCGTCGCCACCACCCAGGGGACCGAGAGGATCATCAGGCTGGGCTTCGACTACGCCGCGAAGAACAACCTGAACTACGTCTCTCTGGTTACCAAGGCCAACATCATCAAGACCACCGACGGGAAGTTCCTCAGCATTGCCGAGAAGGTCGCCAAGGAGTACCCCCAGGTCAGGTGGGACGATTGGTTCATAGACATCGCCACCGCCAAGCTCATCGACCCGGCGAGGAGGAGCGACTTCCGCGTGTTCGTGCTCCCCAACCTGTACGGGGACATCATCACCGACGAGGCCGCCCAGATCCAGGGAGGAGTCGGGACCGCAGGGTCCGCCAACCTCGGAAAGAGATATGCCATGTTCGAGGCCATCCACGGATCCGCGCCCCGCATGGTCGTCGAGGGAAGGGCCCAGTACGCCGACCCCTGCAGCATGATCAAGGCCGTCGCCCTCATGATGAACCACATAGGCGAGGGCGAGAAGGGCAGGAAGCTCGAGATGGCCCTCGACATCTGCTGCCAGTTCGAGAAGAAGCTGGTCATGACCGGAAGGGACACCGGCGCCACCGGCGATGAGTTCGCCCAGTATGTCATGGACACGATCCAGAGGCCCGACCTGGAATCCGCCTGGAACGGATACGTCGAGGCCGCGAAGAAAGGCTGAAACCTGTTCCCGGGCCACGCCCGGGTTTTTTCATCTTGATTTCTACTTTCCGGATGCGTTACAAGGTTACGCCTAACGCAAAAACGATGGAGAAAACACCGCCCCAT
>JAFZXW010000001.1 GCA_017616575.1 Candidatus Methanomethylophilaceae archaeon | reverse complement strand
GGCGAATCCGATATAGAGGTGCTCGCCAGCTTTTCCGACAGTTTGGAGATGTCTTACAAGGGCGAGGTCTACACGGTCTCCGTCCCGGGGAGGATGCAGGCCCGCAACGCCGCCGTCGCCATCGAGGCCCTGTCTCAGCTTTCTGATTTCCCGGATGTCCTGGAGGAGAACCTGTCGAAAGGGCTCGCCGAGGTCTGGTGGCCGTGCAGGATGCAGAAGCTGATGGGGATGCCCTTGATAATAGACGTTACGCACACATTGGACGGCGCCAGGAGCCTCTGCGAGGATATCGGCGAGATATACGGCAAGGTCGTGGTCGTCCTGGGCCTGTTGGCGGACAAGAACATCCGTGGGATTTCGGAAGTCCTGGCAGGCATAGCTTCGAAGGTTTTCATCGCGCCTCCCAGTTCCCCTAGGGCCGCTGCGCCGGAGGCCATGGAGGAGGCGATGCGCGGGTTCCACGACGACGTGATCGTATGCGGCACCGTGGCGGAGGCCATGGAGCTCGCCATGGAGGCCAGGGGGGACGAGGACATCCTCGTCACCGGGTCCTTCCGTACGGCGGAGGACGCTTTGAGATGGATGCAGGAAGAGTATGCGAGATCTTGAACAGGCTCTCCAAGGAGTACACTAGGGGCGCCTACCCCGGCAGGAACTCCGAGGGCCTCAACCCGGAGTGGCCGGCCGACTCGTTCCACGTGCTGATAGCGACGATACTGTCCCAGCGCACGAAGGACGACAACACCCGCAGGGCCTCGGACAGCCTGTTCTGGAGGTTCGGGACCATGGAGGCCATCGCTTGCGCCGATCCGGAGGAGGTCGCGGAGCTCGTCCGCCCCGCCGGGTTCCCGAGGCAGAAGTCGAAGGCCATCGTCGACTGCTGCAGGATCATAATCGACGACTACGGCGGCGAGGTCCCGTCCGACACCGACGTCCTGGTCACGCTGCCGATGGTCGGGCGCAAGACCGCCGCGTGCGTCAGGTCCTACGCCATGGACATCCCCTCGGTCTGCGTCGACACCCACGTGCACAGGATCTCCAACCTCATGGGGCTGGTTTCCACCAAGACTCCGGAGCAGACCGAGATGGAGCTCATGCGCATCACCCCGGAGGAGCGCTGGTCGGACATCAACCGGTACCTCGTCCGCCACGGCCAGGTGGTCTGCCTACCGAACCGCCCCAGGTGCCATCTGTGCGTCGTGAGGGACCTCTGCGACCACGGGCGGAGCGTTCTCCGACGCGTGCATCCGAACCATTCTTAATCAACCGCCCCATTACCGTCCGATGCATGAGGTGTCGGTCGTGTCCAGCCTGGTCTCGGCGGTCCTGGACGAGCTTTCGAAGTACAAGGTGACCAAGGTAAACAGCGTCACCGCCGTCATCGGGGACCTCACGAACCTGGGCGAGGAGCAGATGTCCTTCGCGTACGAGATCGTGACCCGCGGGACGGTCCTGGAAGGGTCCGAGTTCATAATCGAGCACGAGCCGATAGTGCTCTCATGCAAGTCTTGCGGGCATACCGGGCCGGCGAAGGTCTTGTCCGACCCGGGTTTCGGAGAGCATCCGATCCCCGTGCTGGCCTGTCCGGAATGCGGCGGGCCGGTCACGGTGGTCAAGGGCCAGACCTGCGCAGTCAGGAGCATGGACATAGAGGAGGAGGAACGATGTTCAAGTACAGGGACGAGGAGACCGCGAAGAAGATTCTGAAAGGCATCGGCGACATGGGCGTCAAGGCCAAGTTCATGCACATATGCGGGACGCACCAGGACACCATCGTCCGCTTCGGCCTGGAGGAGATGCTCAAGGACGTCGGCGTCGAGATCGCTCAAGGGCCTGGATGCCCCGTGTGCGTCACCACCAGCCATGAGATAGCCGACGCCATCACTCTGGCGCGCAACGGGGTCACGGTCACCGCGTTCGGGGACATGATGAGGGTCCCGACGACCATCGGGTCCCTTTTCGACGCCAAGGCGGACGGCGCGGACGTGAGGATCGTCTACTCCATCGACGACGCGGTCGCCATGGCCAAGGCGCAGGAGAAGCCCCTGGTGTTCGTGGGGGTGGGGTTCGAGACCACCGCCCCGTCGACCTGCGTCCCCCTCCATGCGCCAGACTGCCCCGAGAACTTCAGCGTGTACAGCTGCCACCGCATCTGCCCCCCGATCCTCGACTCGCTCCTGTCTCTCGGAGAGTCGACCATCGACGGCTTCATCGAGCCGGGGCACGTCGCCGTCATCACCGGGCTGTCCATGTTCCGCCCGATCTCCGAGGTCCACGGCCTCCCGCAGGTGGTCGCCGGGTTCGAGCCCCTGGACCTCCTGATGTCCTGCTACATGCTCTGCAGGCAGATCCGCGAGGGCCGCGCCGAGGTGGAGAACGAGTACACCAGGCTGGTGAGGCCCGAGGGCAACCCCATAGCCCTGCGCCTGATGGAGGAGACGTTCACGCCGGTGGACCGCTCCTGGAGAGGGTTCCCGGTCATCCCCAAGAGCGCCCTGTCCCTCAAGCCGCGCTTCGAGGAGCACGACGCCACGAAGGTCCACGAGGACATCCTGGCCCGCACCCCCGAGGTCAAGGAGGAGGCGAACGGTTGCAGGTGCGGGGACGTCCTCAGAGGGCTGATAAGGTCGGAGCAGTGCCCCATGTTCGGGAAGGTCTGCAAGCCTTCGAACCCGATGGGGCCGTGCATGGTGTCCGCCGAGGGCAACTGCAGCATATCGTACAGGCTCGGATCGAAGAGGCTGCGATCATGGAAACGAAGATAATGACGGAGATGAAGACGTCCGTGCGCATCCTCGTGGTGACCAACGACGGCACAGTCTTCAGGAGCAAGGGGGTCGACAGCGCCTTCAACATGTTCGGAGGCAGGGTGACCGAGGTCAAGAGCCTGGTGGCCCGCCTGGACACCGCGACGGACGAGAAGGGGAGGAAGCTCTGCGACGTCTCCTACGGCGTCATCACCACCAGGTACGGGTTCGTTCCCGGGAACTACGTCATCGACAGCTACCCCCGCGTGATGTCCAACAAGGAGGAGTACGAGTTCGTCGACGAGGCCAAGCACTTCGTGGAGCAGGTCTCGTACCTCTGCCGTCCGTTCGACAAGGTCATATTCTGCATCCCGAAGGACATGTTCGCCATGTTCCTGAAGGCGGACCAGATCGAAGACGGGAAGCTCATCGCCGTCACGTCCCCCGACTTCAAGGAGGAGTGCGAGAAGAGGGGCTGGACGTTCCTCGAGCGCAAGGGCGCCAGGGTGGGCGAGGAGAACGCCGACGAGATAGAAAGGCTGGTCAGGGAGCTCTGTTCGAAGAAGCGATCGCAGCATCGACTTCTCGTGGTCGAGGAGCCTCTTCTTGAGGGCCTCGCCGCCGGCGTAGTTGCCTATGCCGCCGTTCGCAGGGAGGACCCTGTGGCACGGTATTATTATCGGCAGCGGGTTCGAGGCGCACACGGACCCGGCGGCCATGAACGCCCTGGGGGACCCCGCTTCGGCGGCTATTTCCTTGTAGGTGCGCGTCTCGCCGTATGGTATCCTTTCCACGTTCTCCAGCACGGCCCTGCGGAACCCGGTGCAGCCGTAGTCCAGGGGGAGGTCGAACTTCCTTCTCTTGCCGCTGAGGTATTCGTCGATCTGGCCGAACGCCTCGGATATGACCTCGGATTCGGAAACATCCATCACCGGCAGGTTGGAGTTGGGAAGGAACACCCCGGTGAGGTTCCCGTCTCCGTCCTCGCATATGCTGATCGTCCCAATCAGCGTCACTCTGGAAAAGATGCAACCATATCCCATACGTCCCCCGATACAATTATCGACGTATATTAGTTCCGTCTTGCTTCAAGCATCCAGCCTTGCGCATCCGATATATTCTCCATTGCCGTCGGGGGCCATGTGATCATCTGCGCCAGCCGCCGCACCGACATCCCCGCCTTCCATTCGGAGTGGATGATGAACCGTCTTCGCGCGGGCGAGGCCCTGGTGAGGAACCCGGTGTCCCGCAACGTGGTCTACCGCGTCGGCCTGACCCGGTCCGACGTCGACTGCATCGTGTTCATGACCAAGAACCCCGCGCCCATGGTCCCGCACATGAGGGAGATCGGCTCCTTGGGGCTGGTCTCGCTGTTCCAGGTGACCATGACCCCGTACGGGAAGGACCTTGAGCCAGGGGTGCCTCCGAAGGCCGACGTTAACGACGCGTGCGCGGAGATCGCCGGACGCATCGGGCGCGACAGGATGGTCTGGAGGTACGACCCGGTCGTGTTCTCCGACGGGAAGGGGATGGGGTACCACAGCCGCAAGTTCGACCTCCTGTGCAGGTCCGCGTCCGAATGGACGGACAGGTGCGTGTTCAGCTTCGTCGACGTCTACGGGAAGCTCCTGTCCGTGTCCGGACCCGGGGCGTTCAGGAGCGTGACCAGGGAGGAGCAGGACGCGTTCATCCGCATGGCCGTCCATACCGCGGGGGAGTACGGGATGTCGCTGAGCATGTGCTGCCCGGGGAGGGACCTATCGGAGTTCGGGATAGAGCCGCGCGGATGCCTGGACAGGGCCGTGATGACGTCATTGGGGATACCTTTCGAGACCGGCGGGAAAGGCTCCAGGGAGAGGTGCAGGTGCGTCAAGAGCGTGGACATCGGCGAATACGACACCTGCTCCCACGGATGCGTCTACTGCTACGCCGCCCGCACCGCCCCGGACCGCAGGGGCACCAGGCTCTGCTGCGAGGAGTCCGAGATGCTGTGGGGCTCCGTCTCCCCCCGCGACAGGGTCGTAGACCTGAAGGGCCGCGGTGCCAGCCGCCTCGACGACTTCCTGCGAGGTTACCTTTATTTTTTCGACGCTCCATGCCGGGACCCATGGATTCCGTCGCGCTGTTCCTTGTGGCTGTCGCGCTGTCCATGGACGCCTTCGCCGTGTCGCTTTGCAAAGGGCTGGCGATAAGGAAGGCCGATTTGAAGTCGATGCTCGTGGCCGGGATATGGTTCGGCGGGTTCCAGGCGTTGATGCCCATAATCGGATATTTCCTGGGGTCCTCGTTCTACGGGCTGGTCTCGTCCTACGACCATTGGATCGCCTCCGTCCTGCTGTTCCTAATAGGCGCCAACATGGTCCGCGAGGCGCTGTCGGGCGAGGAGGAGGAAGTCGACGGGGACATGGGCGTCAGGACCATGGCGTTGCTGGCCCTGGCCACAAGCATAGACGCGCTGGCCGTCGGGATATCCATGGCCATGGACGGAGACGGGATCCTCGTCCCCGCCGCGGTGATCGGCATCGTCACGCTGGCCGTGTCGATGGCCGGGGTGAGGATAGGGAGCCTGTTCGGCGATCGCTTCGGAAGAAAGGCCGAGGCCGTGGGAGGGATCATCCTCATAGCCATAGGGCTGAGGATACTCCTCGAAGGCCTCGGGATCATATGACCATGCGCAGGTATCTCTGGACGTAGTCGTCCACGGCCTGGTCGACGGTCATCGTGCCCTCGATCCCCATGCGCTTCAGATACTTGTCCAAGGGGGCGGGGCCGTCATCGCAGGCCAATATCGTTTCCAGATAAGGCTCCAGCTTCGACTTCATGTCGGCGTCAGTCCATCCGGACGGGAAGTCGCACTTTCCGAGCTCCGGGAGATACGTGACGATGCGGCCGTTTATTACATAGAACACGCGCAGGTCGAAGTTGTCGTCCAATTCGTAGCTGCTGTCCTCGTATTCCATGACGTCGAGG
>JAFZXW010000107.1 GCA_017616575.1 Candidatus Methanomethylophilaceae archaeon | reverse complement strand
GTCCCCCAACGACCAGGAGACCAGGGTCAGCATGCGCTTCGTCGAGGACGGGGTGTACGAGAAGAGGAGGCGCTACAACCAGGTGGAGGCCGCCGCGGTGGTCGACGAGATCTACCGCCGCGTGATGGACCCGGCGTACGACGGCACGAGCATAGGCGTGATAGCGTTCAGCATCAGCCAGCAGAACTGCATCGAGGACGCCCTGGACGACCGCGTCTCGAAGGATTCGAAGTTCTTCGCCAGGCTCAACGCCATGCCCGAGGACATGTTCATAAAGAACCTTGAGACCGTCCAGGGAGACGAGAGGGACCTCATCCTCTTCTCCATAGGGTACGGCCCCTCCAAGGACGGGGTGGTCGCCCAGTCGTTCGGGCCGATCAACCGCGCCGGAGGAGGCCGCAGGCTGAACGTGGCCGTCTCACGCGCCAGAAAGGAGATGGTCGTGTTCTCGTCGATGAAGTACACGTCGATCAAGCTCACGCCATCTTCCAGCAACGGGGTCCGCGGCATGAAGGAGTTCCTCAGGTTCGCGGAGAACGGAGGGCGCTTCGGAGACCAGGACCACAGCCGGCCGGCGGAGGGCGCGTCCAAGATCATGGAAGACATAGCGTCCGCCCTGAAGGACAACGGATACGAGTCCCACTTCGGGATCGGAAACTCCGGGTTCAAGGTGGACCTGGCCGTCGTAGACCCCGACAAGCCGGAGGAGTACCTCTTAGGGATACTCAACGACGGCGACTCGTACCGGGCGTCCGAGAACACCAGGGACAGGGAGTTCGCCCGGTCCGACGTGCTGGTCAGGATGGGATGGAACATAATCCACGTATGGTCCGTGGACTGGTTCTTCAGCAAGAGGCAGACGCTGAAGAGGATACTCGCCCGCATCGAGGAGGTAAGGGAGGAGAGAAGGAAGGCCGCCGAGAAGAAGCAAGAGGCTGCCGTGGAAGCCCCCGCCCTGCCCGAAGCCGCCCCTGAGGACGCTCCCGACGCGACCACCTGCGACGAGCCTATTGACCCGGCGCCCGAGGAATGCACGGAGGAGGACGTCGCTCCGGAGGAGGAGCCTGACGACACGCCGTACGAGCCGGAGGATGCTGACGTCATTCCGGAAGAGCCAGACGAGGAGACGGAAGACGAATCCGTAGAGGATGATGAGGAGTTTTCCGATGACACGCCGTACGAGCCGGAGAAGGACGAATTCGGAAGGATCCCCTACGTGCCTTACGTGCCTAAGGAGTTCGACGTCCCGATCGACATCGCGATATCGGACAGGGAGGCCGTCAAGCGGATAGCAGGAGACATAATCGCCGCCGAATCCCCGATCACGGAGGAGCACCTGCTGGCGCTGTACAGGAAATCGGCGAAGATCAAGCGCCTGATGGAGCCGAAGAAGTCCATCCTTATCGCGAACATCCGCGACATCTACCCTCCGGAGACCCGCGACGGGTTCGTAACATACTGGGCGAAAGATGCGGACAAGGACATCAGGACTTACCGCGTGGCCGAGAAGACCGCGGATTCGAGGGACATTTCGGCCGTGCCGCTGAAGGAGCTTCTGAACGCCTGCGCCGACGTGGTGGAGGTGTCCGTGTCGATCCCCAGGTTCGCCTGCGTCACCGCCATCGGAAAGGCGCTCGGTTACAAGCGCGCAGGGGCCAACGTGGTCTCGACGGTGGAGAAGGCCCTGGACATCGCCTTGGAGGACGGGATAGTCGTCGACAGGGACGGCAACCTGATGATGCCGCGATCGGCGCCCTGCCGACAAGAGGGCGTTGAACTCGGAGTACCAGAGCTTCGGATCCTGCATGTACGCCCTCTCCATCCACTCGACGGCCTTGTCCATGTCCTTGGAGACGCCCTTGCCGTCGCGGTACATGCGGGATATCAGTACGCAGTAGATCGAGGGGCCGCCGGACTCGTACTGCCTCATGCACTCCTCCATGGCCTCCTTGTGATACTCCGGACGGTCGGTGCTGACCAGGAACTCGTAATAGGCGGACCTGTCCTCCCCGTCGCCGGTGACCTTCCTGATCCACTCCATGGCCTTGTCCATGTCCTTGGGGACGCCCTTGCCGTCGCGGTACATCCCGGCGATGAGCTTGGCGTAGACCGGGGCGGCGGAGTCCGCGTAACGCTCCTGGCACCTTTTCATGGCCTCCTGGGCGTCCTCGTCGCGGCCGGTGGACAGGAGGAGCTCCGAATAATCCTTGACGAACCTGTGCGGCTTCCAGTCCGCGGCCTTCCTCATCCACTCGATCGCCTTGTCCACGTCCTTCTCCGCGCCTTTGCCGTCGCGGTACATGCGGCCCATGCATGCATAGAGCTCCGGGACGTCGGCGCGGGAGAGGCACTCGGACGCCGCCCTCATGGACTCGGCATAATTATCGGGCCTGTCTGTGGATAACAGGATGTCGCAGTAGTCCGCGGTATAGCCCAGCGGGTCCTTCTCCATGGCTTTCTTCATCCATTCTATGGCGGTGGAGGTGTTCCTGGGGACCCCTTTGCCGTCGCGGTACATTCCAGATATAAGGGCGGCGTAGACCGGGCTGGAGGAGTCCGCGTAGCGCCTGAGGCACCGGTCCATGGCCTCCTTGCAGTTCTCCTTGCCGCCGACGCTCAGAAGCAGCTCCGCGAACTCCTTCATGTGCCGGTGCGGCTTCCAGTCCGCGGCCTTCCTCATCCACTCGATCGCCTTGTCGGAGTCCTTTTCCACGCCCTTGCCGTCGCGGTACATGCGGGCGGTGTAGACGCACAGATCGAGGTCGCCGCTCTGGGTGTACCTGTCCTCGCATATCCTGAAGGCCTCCTCATGCCTCTCCGGGCTGTCAGTGCTCAGAAGCAGGTCGCACAGGTCGCCGGAATACCCGGCCGAGTCGACCTCCACAGCCTTCCTCATCCATTCGATGGCCTCGTCCGTGTCCTGCTGGATGCCCTTGCCGTCGCGGTACATCATAGACAGGAACTTCGCATAGACAGGCAGGCCGGTGTCGTCGTAGAGCTCGAGGCACCTGCCCATGGCCTCCTTGTAATAGTCTTCGTCGTCAATCGCCATCAGCAGGTCGCAATAGCTCTCCATGGAGCCTTGCGGGTCCTCCCTCACGGCGCGCCTCATCCATTCCAGCGCCTTTGTGTAATCCTGCGTCACCCCTGTTCCGTCGCGGTAGATGTCTGATACAAGCCTGGAGCATTCCACGGATTTGCTATCGCCGTACATCTGGACGCACCTGTCCAAAGCCTCCCGCTGGAATGCGGGATCCCCGGTGTCCAGAAGCAGGCGGCAGTAGTCGATGAGATACTTCCCCGGATCCGAATCCGCGGCCCTCCTCATCCACTCGACCGCTTTTCCCATGTCCTCGGCCTCTCCGCCACGGTAGACCGACGAGATCGCCACGCATATCGAAGGGTCATTGGTAGAACTATAGTGTTCTATACATGCTTCCACAGCTTTCTCAGAATAGCCTTCCCCTAAGGAAGACATGTACGAACAATATTGGGATACGTTCCCCGAGGACGAGGAGAAAACGGCATTGGCAGCCCATTCGGCCGCAGAATCCAGATTCTTGGGAACCCCTTTGCCGTCGCGATACATGTCCGCTATCACCCACGCATATACGGGAGCCTGGGTGACATCGTAACGCTCCAAGCAACGCTCCATTACGTCACTATAGTTCTCTTCAATGCAGGACTCCAGGACCATGTCTGTATATTCCTTGAGATACTTCGCAGGCTTCCAGTCCACGGCCTGCCTCATCCATTCCACGGCGGCCTCGGGATCCTTCTGAACTCCCTTCCCTTCATAGTACATGCGTGCGATCAAGGCGCAGAACGCAGGGGACCCGCCGTTGTTGAGATAATCCTTGCATATGTCCATGGCCTCATAATGGTACTTCGGGTTGCCGGTGGACAGCAGAAGGTTGCAGTATTTGTGGACGTATTTGAAGCGGCTCCTGTCCATGGCCTTCCTCATCCACTCCACCGCGAGGTCCATGTCCCTCTTCACGCCCTTGCCGTCGCGGTACATCCCGGAAATAAGTTCACATGCATCCGTGGAGCCTTGGTCAGAGTACCTCTTGAGGCAGAGGCTCATCGCCTCCTTGTAATATCTGTCGTTGCCGGAGCTCAGTAGAAGCCTGCAGTAGTCTATGAAATACGTATCCGGGTCCTTCCTGAACGCCTCGAACATCCAGCTGATCGCCATCGGGACGTCCTTCGCCGTGCCTTTGCCGTCGCGGTACATCCCGGATATGATGGCGCAGTACGACGGGGTCTTCACGAGCTCGTACCTCTCGGTGCAGAGCCTCATGGCCTCGCGATGGTTCTCCTCGCTGTCAGTGCCCAGAAGCATCTCGCAGTACTCGGCGAGGTACTTCGCCGGATTGACGTTCATGGCGTCCCTCATCCAGTCTACCGCCGCATAGGGATCCTTGTCGACGATCCTTCCCTCCATGCACATGTGGGCCATGCGGGCGCAGGCCATGGGCCTCTTGACCTCCAACAGCGGGATTATGGTGGAGAACATCTCCTCGTTGAATTCAGGGTCCCTCAAATCCCAGAGGACGTCGAACAGCCGTATCCTAGAGCTGTCGAACCCCTCCTCGATCTCTTTCCGATAGTAATCGGCCGCCAGCAGGAGGCATTCGCGCTCCTTCTCCGCATCCGCCTCGGTCCCCCTGCCCAACCTGTACGCCTTGGCCATGCGCAACGCGGCGTGGACGTCCTCGGCCTCGTACGGCTGCAGAAGCCTGACCGCCCTCCTGTCCGAGGCGCGGTCGCCCCTCTCCCACAGGGTGTCGAACCTCCTGACCAGACGGGTCATCTCGCCCACGCTTTGGAACTCGTCGTCGTTCTTGCCCTCGAACGACTCGAATATGGGCTCGAAATAATGGTCCGAACGCTTGCTGTACATGTACCAAATGTAGCGGTACCGGTGGCTTCTGTAGAAATCCACGTCGTAGATCCCGGAGAACTCGTCGAGCTTCCCCAGCGAATCCAAGGCGAGAAGGTTCCTGGTGCACTTGTCGCATTTGCTGCAGTTGTCCCCTGTGAAGGCGCAGGAAAACAGATATTTTCTCGCGATGGGGTAGTCGGAGATCTCTTCGATCTTCTTGAAACGTGTGAGGGTGGAGCCTTCGGAGAAAAGCCTCATGCTGGAAGTGCTCAGGCAATCGAAAAGGAGGACCTCATATGCGGCGGAATCGTTGTGAAGATAATCCCTCAAAGAGAATCCTGATACGAAATCCACGCCTTCCGACGCATAATAATAGCGTTTCCACAGCTTCTTGAGACAGAATACGGCGAAAGCCGAATAGAAATCATGTGAGAAGAGGTAGTTGACCTTGAAGGTCTTGAATATGTTGGAATCGGTCTCTATCAGAGGAAGCCCTATCTCGGACGCGGCCGCCCTGGCGCGGGCATAGACCTTGGACTTCGCCTCCTCCGGCCCCGTGAGGTCGTATATCCCGTCGAACGCCCCCACGTCGTTTATGCAGAGATGCGTCAGACGGTATCCTTCCAACGGATAGTCCTTGTACTTCTTGATCGCGTGCAAGGAATCCACCCCGCAGGACACTCCCGTCCCGACGGCGCTTCCCCCGGGCAGAGGCTCGGCGGTGTCGACGGTCAGCGTGACCTTATACCTGCCGTTCTTCGTCAAAGGAGGGATGAGATGCTCGACGATGTTGTAATAGAGGTCCTCCGACATCGGCACCAGGGAACTGATGTTGAATCCCTTGTCGAAAGCGTATCTCAGCAACACCACGACATACGCGTCGCATCTCTCGGTGACAAGGTAATCGGCGTATTCCGAAGGAACGGAGAAGAACACCTCCTTCTCCTCTGTCCTCATGCCGTCCTCCGAAAGGACCTTCTCGTCGATCGCACACACCGACCTGGCAGTACCCTTTCCCTTCTCGACGCGTATGTCCTTGATGACCAGTTCGTTGACCGGGTCCCTAAGCTCCGACATCCTCGTTTCCCCTCTGCCTCTTCGCAGCCATAGAGGGTGCAATCGACTTAAAAGGGTTGAGCCCGCAGTCAGACCCCCCAGCAACGACCCATCCACTCGGAAGCCTTGCGGATGTCCTTCTTCACCCCGGTTCCTGTGCGGTACATCTCGGAAATCGTCTTGCAGACCGCCTTGTCCTTGGTCTCGTCATAATGCCTTTCGCACCGTTCGACGGCGGCGATCGCATAAGGATCTCCAAGGGACTCCATGAACCGGCAATATCCCAAGAAATCTCCTGGAGGGTCCGTGAACACTGCTTTTTCCATCCATCTGGCAGCCAGGTCTGGATCTTTCGGGACCCCGTTGCCGTCGCGGTAAATGCTTGCGATGATGAGCGCGTATGATGCGAACCCTGTGGACTCGTACGATGCTTTGCATTCGTCCAGGAAGCCGTCAAGACCGACGGGGCCCGTTTTGGCGACAAGACTGTAATACGCTTCGGAGTAACCGTCCGGATCCAAGGACATCGCGCGCCTCATCCAATCGACAGCCTCTTCCTGATCCGCGCCCACGCCTTTCCCCTCGTGGTACAGATGGGATATCTTGGCGCACATTCCGGGATCGGCGACCTGATCGTAACGCCCTTTGCACAGTCCGGCAGCCTCCTCTACGTCCTGATCCCTTCCGGACTCGAATAGAATGCCTACGAACTCGGAACGGTACTTGTCGGGGTCCTGCGCCATTGCCCCCCTCATCCATGCCACGGATTCCTTCATGTTCTTCTCGACCCCTCTGCCGTCGCGGTACAGGCGGGCGATTATAGCCATGGATTCCGGAGCGGCGCGTTTTTTCGCGTCTTTCCTGCATGCCCTCAGCACCTCCGCATACGATTTCTGGTCGCCGATGGACATCAACAGGTCGCAATAATCCCCGAGATATCTTGAATCCTTAGACTCGGCCTTCCCCATCCAGGCGACTGCCTTGTCCAAGTCCTTCTCCACACCTTTCCCCAAGCGGTAGGCGTCGCCGATCGCCGAGCAATGGGCAGGGTCGTCCACGAGGCCCAGGTCGGAACCGACCACCCTGGCCGCCTCCGCGACGCCGAATTCGTCTCCGGATTCCAGAAGGATCCCGACGTACTCCTTGGCGTACCACTGGGGCCTCCACTTGTAAGCGGCCCTCATCAACCTGACCGCCTCGCCCAGGTCTTTCTCGACCCCTCTGCCGTCGCGGCACAGGCGGGCCAGGAGCGCGGAGAACGCCGGGGAGCCCCCGTCCTCGAGGCGGGACCTGCACATCCCCGCGGCCTCGGCGTAATACCTGGGTGCCCCTGCGGCGTCCAGGACCGACTCGTACCTGCGGACGTACTTCACAGGTTCCAGCTCGGCGGCCTTCCCCATCCAGGCGACGGCGGCGTTCGTGTCCTTCTCTACGCCCCTGCCCAGACGATAAATATCGCTGATGACCTCGCAGGCTTTCGACGAGCCGTGGCGGTCATAGAGTTTGAAACAGACGTTTATGACCTCGTAGAAGTCGATGTCGCGGCCGGATTTCATCAGGATGTCCGCATATTGCCAACAGTAGGTATTCGGCTGGGCGGCATATGCCTTCCTCATCCAATCGACTGCTGCATCCATGTCCCTCACGGACCCCTTTCCCTCGGACAATATGCCGGATATCAGGACGCAAAGCTCCGGGTCGCCGGTCTCGTCGAATCTTTCGATGCAGAGATCCACGGCTTCAGCATGGTTCTCCTCGCTGTCGGTAGCCAACAACATGCCGCAGTATTCCAAAGCAAACTTGTTCCTGCTTGCCGGCGACTTCCTCATCCACTCCACTGCGGAATCCGGATCCTTCTCGACGCCTCTGCCTTCCATGTACATGCGGGCGATACGGACGCACGCCCGAGGCCTCTCGATTCTTGCCAAAGGATACAAGACCGAGAGCATCTCGCCATAGCTGTCCGGGTCGTTCAGCTTCCAAAGGGCATCGAACAGGCCTATCCTGGACATCTCGAACCCGCTCGACACCTCTTCCCTGTAATGGTCGGCGACGAGTTCGAGGCAGGCGCGGCGTCTCTCTTCGCTGGGAAGGACGCCCCTTCCCGTCTCATAGGCTTTGGCCATCCGGATCGCTGCGCGGTAATTCTCCGATTCGTAAGGAGAGAGAAGGGCGACGGCCTTCCTGTCCGAATCTGGCTGGTCCATGCCCCAGAGGGCGTCGAACCTCTTGACGAGCTTCATGAAGCCCCTCACCTGCCGGAGGTCGGCATCCCCCCTTTCCATGAATAAGCCGTACAATTCCTCGAAATAGTGGTCTTTACGATTTATGTACAGATAGTTGATGTAGCGGGCCCTGTGGCTTTTGTAAAAATCGATGTCGTAGACCTTGGAGAACTGGTCTAGCTTTCCCAGCAGGTCCAAGGACAAAAGGTTCCTGGTGCATTTCTCACATCTTCCGCAGTTCTCTCCGGAAAATGCACATGAGAACAGATGCCTTCTAGCTATGGGATAATCCGCCAGCGCCTCTATCTTCTTGAAGCGGGTAACGGTCGACCCTTCGGAATACAACCTCATGCTGGGGGTGCTCAGACAATCGAAAAGGAGGAGCTCGTACTCTGCCGAATCTTTGGAAAGGAAATGGTTGATGGAAAAATCCGTCACATAATCCACGCCTTCAGATGCGTAATAATAGCATTTCCATAATTTTTTCAAGCAAAAGATGGAAAAAGCCTAATAAAAATTATGAGAGAACAGATAATTGCCACCGAATTGC
Source organism: Candidatus Methanomethylophilaceae archaeon (assembly GCA_017616575.1). Classification (GTDB taxonomy): domain Archaea; phylum Thermoplasmatota; class Thermoplasmata; order Methanomassiliicoccales; family Methanomethylophilaceae; genus Methanoprimaticola. The sequence goes on along the minus strand of JAFZXW010000107.1, from coordinate 257 downwards.
TCAAAAACGTTGGAATCCGTCTCGATCAAGGGAAGCCCGACTTCGGCGGCCACCTCGCGTGCATGCGCGTAAATCTGCTTTCTAGCGACATCCTCGCCATAGAAATCGTATATCTTATCGAAGGCCCCGACGTTGTAGATGCAGAAATGGGTAAGGCTGTAGCCTTTGATGCCGTGCTCCATGTAATTCTTCATCACATGCAGCGAATCGACGCCGCATGACAGCCCGGTTCCGACGCCTTTTCCAGAAGGCAAAGG
>JAFZXW010000006.1 GCA_017616575.1 Candidatus Methanomethylophilaceae archaeon | reverse complement strand
GTTGCTGCCCATGAGGACGTGCGTGCACATGGCCACGAGGATCCTGCTCATCGGGACGCCGCGCTCCTTCAGGGAGTCCGCATAGTCGAGGATCCCGATGGAGCCGAGGTAATGTTCGACGGTCTTGACCAGCCCGAAGGCAACCGATATATTCTCGTTAGGAGTAGGAACGGTCGCCCCTGTCCTGAATGTGGTTTGGTTCACAACGGCACATTACGGCGGGGCACTTTTAACCTCGTTGCTAACGGAGAATCAGATGCCCTTTCGGGCATCATGTGACAAGGTCAGGCTGAATCACGGCGTCAAGATCGAGCTCCAGCCCCTAGTCTACCAGAAGCTCTGCGAGAAGCAGGGGGTGGACGTCGGCCGCATAGGCCACTGGGCGGTGTCTCCCCCCTCGGGAGCTCGCCATCCTGGCTCCGCAACGGTTCCGGACGGGGATCTCGTTCTATCGGGTTTGTCCGAGACGCATTACGACACTTATTCCGGCTATCACTCCTCAGCGACCGCTTACGCATGTGACTATGCGATTCCATGCCATGCTATCGCAGGCGTAAAGTCCTCCAAGCAAACCTCCCATGCGTACTCCTGATCAGTTGTCGATCACTCAGACACTGTAATCAAAAGAACTTTGGGATCAGAGGGCAATGCGCATGGTAGCTTTGACGATCGTGCGTCGAGCCCCCTTCCTTCAAAGGCAGGGGCGGAAAGCCCCTCCTATGGTCTCACTCGGGCTCCTCGGCGTCGGGGGCGCTCTTCCGGATGGGGTCGATTCCATTCGGGGCCTTGCGGGTCACGGAGGTGCATATGGCCTGGCCGTTGGAAGCGGCCGGGTTGAACACGGGCCGGCCGCCCTTGCTCCCCGTGATGACGAACCTTCCCGCGTCTGCCGGAGGAGGGACCTCGATGTCCGTGTTTGGAATGACACAACGACGGGCATGCCGCTGCCGGCCCGGGTCGGGACGTCCCTCGGGGGCGTGGGAAGATTCGTCCTTGAGGGGGCACGCTCCGCGTCGACATATATCGTCGGCATTTAGCATGACGCTACACGAGTGACCCTGTTTCGTCAATCGCCACACTGCTCGGGCCTGCAGAAGCGCGTGAGGGATCCATGCTAGCCAGTAGAATCACTCACACACATTCGGGGGCCTCGCGCGTCGGGTATATATCTATCTTCGGAGGCCCCGGAAAAGGCGTTAATCCGAAGGGCGGTGTGAGCCTCCGGCTAACGGACGCACACCATGCCCCATCCTTCGGGCAGATCCTAGACCGACCGGGGTCTGCCGCCGGGCGATGTGCCGTTCACCCCATAATGACACCCACGAAGCGATCCTGTGCGGTGGCTGCCGTCGCGATCCTGTCCCTGGAGGACATCGGCTACGGGACGATGATAATTCTCAATAGGGCAAGAAAGACCAAAATCGTAGAATGAAGTATGAGAGATTGACGGCGAAGGACGGCAAGGCCCTCATAGCCGGGCGGTCGGAAAAGGCGCCCCCGTCCGGGGACGGAAAGGAAAGGGGTCTCCGGCCCCCTCGAGAGCATATAAAGAAGTCCATGGTCGGAAAACGTCCGCTTCCCGACCGGCGGAAGGACGGGGCCAGTCGGCGCCAAGGTTTCAAGATATCAGGTACAGCTTCCCGCCGGTCCCGGAGAACGAGTGCCCCCTCAAATCATCTGGAGCAATAGTTAACTTCACGGAGCCGTCGTAAAAGGACAGGCCGTAGAGGGCATAGGAGCCGATGGACTCCAAGCCCTCCCCGAATGCGATATCCGTAATTCCGGTGCAGTCGGGAGGCCAAATAGCGGCACAGCGGCTACAGCTCCTAGTCCCAACGTCCTCCCGCGATCCGTTTTTAGCTGCTGTTGAGTAAAAGAGCCCCCACTTATTGGGGAGGGGGCCTTACTCAACTAAATCATAAGACAAATAATGGAGTCGTTAGTCCGTACTGTTTCATACCTATATGGCCATAATTATCATTTTCACTGAGAACGCTTTTTTCATGCAGAAAAGAGCAACAATTCTATTGGCATCTTCGATTCCACTTCTTTACAGCAGTTTGCAATGATGATTGAACATTATGATGGCAGAAACTGTGACAATTGAGTTACTGGCTTCACCAGTCTCCGTTTTTATAGCTTCAGTGGGTACGTAATTGTATTATAATTATAGTATCTTGAAAGTACAGAATGATTAATATATTTGATACTGATTAAGGTACCATACCAACTGAGGTGTACAACATGAACGAAAACGGAGGATACGAAGCTGGGAGACTGTTCGTGGAAGCCATGAAAGTCGCTCCCGCAGAGGTGTTGAGCGGGTTCTCAGACGCCATGGCCGAGATGGCAGAGCGCCCGGACCCCGACGAGGTCAAGGCGGCGTTGAGGAAGGCAGAGGAGCGCGGGGCTGCCCGCGAGAGAGAAAGGCTCCTTTCCGCCATCTCCGACATCGTCCCCAACCTGCAGTGGCTGGAGGCCGAGTCGCAGAGGCACTACATCTCGGGGAAGGCAGTAAGGCCCCAGGTGGTGGTCATGATGGAGAGGCTGCGCTACGCCAGGCACCACTTGGACGCCAGGGGCGTCGAGTTCGACCCCGCCACCATGGAGATCGTAAAGAGAGTCCCCGCTTCCCCACAGGAGGCCAATAAGGTGTGCGAGGCGTTCTCTGACGCATATGTTACGATTTTTGACGGAGTGGTGATCGAGAAGATACCCGTTTCCGTCTTCGTGGTGGAGGCGGCGCGATGATCTGCAGGTTCATCGGGATAGATCTGGGCCAGTCGAACACCTGCGCGTCCGTCCGCGATAACGCATCCCTGAGCCTTTATACAGAGACCCAGCCCGACGGCAGGTACCCGACGCAGCTGTTCTTCGAGAAGGACAAGGTCCAATACGGGTCGATGGCATCCGCCGGAGGCAATCGCGACCCCCTGAACTTCGTCAAGGGCTGGAAGCAGTTCGTCGGTACCGACAAGAAGTTCGTGGCCGGAGGGACGGAGAGAACGCCGCTGGAGATGTGCGCGCTCATGTTCAGCCTGGTCGCCCGCGAGGTCCTCGAGGGAGAGAACCTGGACCCTAACGAGGTATAGTTCGCCGCCACCGTGCCGAACACCTACGGCGGCAAGGAGATCGACGAGTACATCAAGGCGTTGGGAGGTCTCGGGGTAACCGTCCTCCCCAATAACGTGTTCCAGGAACCTTTGGCCGGGGTGTACCACTTCTGCAAGGCTGCTGGAAAGGACGTCGACGGAAAGAAGGTCCTCGTAATCGACATAGGCGGTTTCACATTGGACGTCATCAGGGGGACGGTGGAGCACATAGACCAGGCCTACAGGATATCCGTCTCCGGCCAGATCGGCGAGAAGATAGCCGGCAGCAGATTCGATGCCGTGGTGAAGGCAGAGCTCCTCGAGCAGATGAAATCCAAGGGCCTCGACGTCTCCTCCATGAACGTGAAGGACGAACTCATGGTGGCCAAGAAGGCAGTCTCGATCAAGGAGCGCCTGTCGG
>JAFZXW010000106.1 GCA_017616575.1 Candidatus Methanomethylophilaceae archaeon | reverse complement strand
GGGCAGCCCGTGCATGGCGAACGCGGTAAAGGCGGACGGGGATTGGCTCTCGTAAAGCGCGGTCAGTTTATCGATTGCGGCTGCATCGCTGGACATCTGGTTCACCTTGTCCGAACTTCGTATTCGGTCAGTGGGCGCAGTACTGATTACCGATATTTAACGTTTCGCGGATTAGGTATAATACGGTTTTCCATCGCCAGAAAGACAGCCAGAGCCCCTATGGGCAACGGTTTTAACAACCATGGCGATGGGGCACCGATGTTCGGATACACCGTGCCCGCGTACCAGCGCCTCTCCCCGCTGGACCTCGCCAAATACAGGAGGTACTACTGCGAGGGATGCCATCAACTCAGGGACGGTTTCGGCCTTCTCGGGACGGCGACGGTGAACTTCGACATGACGTTCAACACCATCCTCCTCGCCGGGGTCACCGGGGAGGCCTTGGAGTTCGAGGGCACCAAGCGCAGGATCTGCGTGCTGGACTCCCCGAAGGCCGACTCCGACCTCATGCGCAAGATGGCGGCCTACACCCTCATACTCACCAAATGGGAGCTTTTCGACGACGAGACCGACAAGCCGTCCATGAAGGTGAAGGCCATATCCGCGGCCCTCGGAAAGGCCATGGAGAAGGCGGTGAAGGAGTTCCCCGAATACGACGACATGGTCGGGAAGGGGTTCCAGGACCTCCGCCGCCTGGAGCTGGACGGATGCAAGGACGCGAGGAGGATGGGGACGACCTTCGGGAAGGGTCTCACCGGGGCCCTGAAGGACTTCGCCGGGGACCACGCCTGCGAGGACCTGGACATACTGTTCGAAGAGCTATCCGCGGCCGTGTACATCATGGACGCCCTGGACGACCTGGACGACGACTACATGGACGGGACCTACAACCCCTTCCTGCCTGACGAGGGCTACGTCAACGCCAGGAGCTTCGTGAACGCGAACCTTTACCGCCTCTCCGAGACGGTCAGCGCCACCGTCGGGAGCCTCCAGTCCAGATACTCCAAGGTCCGGCCGAAGATGTCCGGGAACGTCTCCCTGTGCGACAACATAGTCTACTACGGGATCCCGGAGTCGGCCAAGAGGGTGCTGACCGGCGACACGACGGCCAAGGCCAGCGTGAAGAACGTGCTCTCGAACCGCAAGGAAAGGATGTCGCGCGGGGCCCGAGGGGTCGAACAGACCGCAGACGTCCAGCTCGTAGGTCTCGCGCCCGGACGCGGAGCAGACGCCTCCGCCGTAGAAGGAGCAGTTCTCGCAGCACCCTGGCCTGTACCTCCCGCATGTGGAATCCGGGGCCGTGGGGCGCGACTCCGGGACGCACGTCCAGACGTCCCCCTCGTGACGGCACAGCCTGCACGTCCTGCATTTGCGGTAGCTCTCGTCCGCCATGGCTGCACGTAATCCGGGATGGTAATAAACCGTTGCGCCCGGGACGGACGTTTTAATTGCCGGCGACGCATCCATGTGGCGATATCATGGTTTCTAATCTTATCGAGGAGGACGCCCGCAGCCTCGAGGAGATGACGGCGGAGCTCAACAGGAAGGCCAACAAGCACCGCGAGGCCAGGGACAAGTACCGCCAGCAGGCGTCCGTCCTGGCCGAGAAGCGCAACAAGCTCCAGCAGAAGGCCAGGGAGATCTCCGCCCAGGCCCAGGCCTACCGCAAGAAGAGGGACGAGTGCAACGCCGCCGCCAGGGACGCCAAGGCCAAGCGCGAGGAATGCAACGACCGCGCCGCCCAGATCCGCGCCAGGGGAGGCGTCGGGGACATCGACGGCGCCAGGTCCCAGGCCCAGGAGCATCACGCCGTCGTCGTGAAGATGTCCGCGGACGGCCAGGCCAACCACGAGAAGATGTCCCAGCTGATGGACGAGGCTTCCAAGCTCAGGGACCAGGCCCAGGTGTGCCACGAGCAGTTCCTGGCATGCAAGGCCGCCGCCGACTCGGAGCACACCAAGTTCGTGGAGGTCCTGAAGGAGATCGAGAGGCTCAGGGACAACCTTCCCGACTGACGCCCGGCCCCGGAAGGTCCTTGACGACGCCTTGGACCAGGCTGAAAGGTATCCCGAGCTCCATGGATATGCCGACCGCGGTCATGCCCTCGGCGTGCATCCTGGCTATGCTCTCCTCGATGTCCGGGCCGAGTTTGGACTGCTGGCCCTTGGGCGCCCTCTCGGGGGCATCCCTGTCCGAGTCCCAGTACCTGCTCCCGCAGAACGGGCACTTCCCGGGGCGACGGTCGTTGGAGGCCGTCCACTTCCCCCCGCAGCGGACGCACGCATGCTCCTTCGGAGGGACGTTCCAACACTTCGAACCGCAGTTCGGACAGCGCTGGGGGTTCCCGCGGTGGGAGTTCCACTTATGCCCGCAACGGAGGCACTCCGCGAGAAGGTTCGGGCTATTCCATTTGATGGAACGGCATTCTGGACAGCGCTTAGGCAGCTCGCTTCCGCGAGGAAACCAGTCATACGAGCACCTGCAGCAGTGCATGGGGGTTACTGAATCACGGTCGGCCGTACTTCTCCCTCCTTGGGATCTTAATGGGGTTGAGGCTTGAACGAGCTCTCCTCGGGGCTGGTCACTATCCAGATCCCTCCGATCCACAGCACAAGCATAACGGACAGGCAAAGCGGAATCATCACCATCGAAGACAGAGCCACGAGCAAGGCGGCTATGCTCGCCACCAGTATGAGCACCCCTATGACGGGACGCCCGGTGACGACGCCTCCCATGCCCGGGAGAATCAACGACAGCAGCACCGCCCCGGCAGGAATCGAGGGCTTCTCGACCTCTTCCTTCTCCTCCCTCCCGGCGTAGCTCTCCACGGCGACGAAGCAGTTGCCGCAGTACACGTCGCCAGGGCCGAGTTCCTTTCCGCAGTTAGGGCAGTACACATGCATCGTACCGTCTCTTCAGAATATAATTAATGCGGATGAATTTGACATAGATGTAATATCCAACTAATAATTGACCCATTTTAAACTATAAATGCGTCGCTTTTTATCCTGCGGAAAGTCGCCACCCGTATCTGAACGCCATCCAGCAGGCCATGTACACGCGGGCGTACCTGGGCCGGCGGATCATCGCGGCCATCCCGCGGGGGACGCCGACATGTCCGGAGAGCAAAGCCATGGCGTCCTCCGCCTCGCTGCCGGTCCAACCCGACACGGCGTGGCAGGCGTCCATGAAGCGGCGGTCAAACATCACGCTCCGGTCGACCCAGCGCCCGTATACGCGGAAGTCCCCGGACGCGACGGCCTCCGCC
>JAFZXW010000105.1 GCA_017616575.1 Candidatus Methanomethylophilaceae archaeon | reverse complement strand
TTCTTGAACTTCTCCGGCTTCTCGCCTTCGCCTGCGAGCGCGATCATGCGCCTCTTCCACGTCTCCGGGATGTCGATGTAAATCGCGTCCTCGCCGAGAATCTTCCACATGGCGAGGGGATGCGCGTCCGAGGTTAATACGTTGCTATGGGAAAGGATGTCCCGGCGCCATGAGACGCCGGAACGGGTTTCAGTACGCCCAGATCATCGACCTGGGGGTGGATTCTGGGTAAGGGGGGTCGTCGGCTCCGCCGCCCCATCCTCCGTGCACGATGCACATGGTCAATCCTTCGTAAACCCTGGTGTTTCCCAGCCAGTTGTCCTGGGACCAGTTTTCGATGTCGGAGTTCCATGTGGCATGCAGGAGGTTTTTGTCATCCACGCCGTTTATCTCCTCGATCCAGCTCTCGTCGCCTTTGAAAGTGATGGTGTAGCCGATCGCGTCGCAGGCGTCTTCGAAGGCGTATCTCGCCAAGCTTCCATAGGCGGCATATCCCTTGACCCATACGCCTTCCACCAGAAGCGTCAGCGTGTCGGTGTCGCTGATGTCGGATTCCAGTTCGGAGTACAGGAAGTTGTCGCCGACGTAGAAGACCACCTCTACGCCGTTCTTGTCGTGTTGGATGCAGTCTTCGAAGTACCAGTGTATATCGTCAGGATCCATGCGCGGGGAAGGGGCGATCCCGTTGCTGGACGCCCCGCCATGCACTATCGCGAAGAACCTCTCATCCTCGGGGATCTCGGACAGCTCAATGTCATAAATCCCGAGATAACCGTAGTCGTCGTTCAGGTATGTCCATTCCCAATAGCCAGGGTCCCACATTTGTATGAACACGTTTCCGTCGACGACTTTTCCTATGGATGTTATGCGGCCGTCGTCTCCGAACTCGACCTCCATGCCGAGGGTCGTGCACGCGTCGACGAGGGCCCCCTCGAAGTCCATGCCGTAACCGTGGACCCATATCCCGGGAATCATGGTCTCAGGCATCGTCTCGTATTCGACCGTGTAGGCCACGAACCCGTCGTTGTCGAAGTTGTCGCAGAAGAGGAAGGACGCCTCCATCAGCTCGTACAGGGTGGAGCCGGACCCGGAGAACGCCTTCCCTGCCAGCTTCGACGCCGTAACCGAGAGCTTGGAGCCGTCCAGTCCGTAGAACGAGAATCCTTTCAGGGCCTGCGTCCCTATGGTCGTCAACGTGGAAGGGAACTTCATGTGCGCGACGTTCCCGCATCCGTAGAACGCGTACCCTCCAATGTCCACGTTCCCGTCGCAGATCTTCACATACGAAAGCGAAGAGCAGTTGGAGAACGCCTTCGTCCCTATGGATCCGACGCTTCCGGGCACATACAGGCTCTCCAAGGACTTGTCGCTGTAGAACGCCTTGGACGCGACCGAGGTGACGGCGAACTTGTGCCTCTCGAACATCACGGCCTCTGGTATCTTCAACTCGTTGGAGGAGAAGCCGTCGACGAATCCCAGCAGCGAAGCCTCCATGCGGTATTGCTCAATGGATGTCACCTTGTACCTCAGACCGTCGGATTCGAACACGTCGCCGACCTTGATCTCCGGCATCATGGCGAGCGTCTTGTTACCGGTGTAGCGGTGTCCGAGGAACCCGCTGTCAAGGTAGGATATCGTGGTCTTGCCGTTGGTGCCTACGAATTTCAGGCCGCTGAAGGCGTTGGCCCCCATGCTCTCCACGGAACCCGGGACGGTCAGGTCGTTGATGGACGTGCATCCGCTGAAGGCGCTGGCGCCTATGGACTTCACGCCGTCGGGGATGGAGAGCGACGTCAGAGGGCACTTGTAGAAAGCGTACTGGCCTACCGTCTCCAGGGAAATCCCCAGGTTCGCGGTCTGCACCCCGGAGCTCGCGAAGGCCTTGGACCCTATCTTCACGACGGCTCCGAGATTCACGCTCTTGAGGTTCGTGCATTGGTAGAACGCCTTGTCCTTGATGGACACTATGTCGTACATCATGCCGTCGCTCCCGCATCTGATGTCCAGCGGGACCACCAGCGACGTCAAGGACGCCGATCCCCCGACGACCTCGACCTGGCGGGGGTCTCCGCATACGATGGAATAGCGTATGTCCCTGACCTCGAACTCGAACCCCACGGGAAGGTGGCTGACGTAGGAGGACCCGACGCGGTCGAACACGCGGCCCTTCAGCCCGTCCGCCGTCGCGGGAAGGGAGGTCTTGCCGTCGGCGTCCAGGAATTTCATCTTGTAGAACGCGTTGGTCCCGACGGTCTTCACCGTGGCCGGGATGTCTATCTTGGAAGGGGACAGCCCGCTGAACGCGCTGGCGCCTATGGTCTTGGTCCCGTTCGGGATCTTAATCTCCTTAAGGCCGGTCTGGTAGAAGGCGTACTGCCCGATTGTCTTCAAGGAGCCGCCCATGTCCACGTTCTGCAGCCCGGACTTGGCGAACGCCTTGGTGCCGATCTTGGTGACCTCCCCGAGGTCGGCGTTCCTCAGTGCGGAGCATCCGTAGAACGCCTTCTCCCCGATCGTCGTCACGCCGTCGGAGATGACCACCGTCTTGATGGAAGGCTTAAGGTTCTCCCAAGGGGCGGAGAAAGCGGTACCCGGGGTCTCCATCGGGCCCTCTCCGCTCACCGTCAGGACCCCGTTCTCCAAAGACCAGGAGAGGCCTTCCCCGAAGGTCCCCTGCTCGGCGTCAGCTTCCGCCCCCGAGAGGGCGACGAGCATCGTCACGGCCAATACTAATATCCCCGCCGCTGGCAGCAGGGAGATGCGACCTGAACGTTTCATAGGCCGCCATCCCCTTACAAAGTAGATATAAGTTCCAATTGGATGTTCGGCATTAATTATCTGTTCGCTTACGCGTCTTCCTTTGCTCTAATATTATATCATACTCCCGTCATCGCCGTTCCATATGGCTGAGGATTTCAAGGTCACGCCGTGGGAGGTCACTGGCGACATAGATTACGACAGGCTGCAGAAGCAGTTCGGCACGGCGCCCATAGACGACGCCTTGAAGGCCCGGCTCGCGAGATACGGGGACCTCCACCCAATGATAAGGCGCGGGGTGTTCTACTCCCACAGGGACCTTGACGTCCTTCTCGACCATTACGAGAAAGGGGGGCGCTTCGTCCTTTACACCGGCAGGGGCCCCTCCGGGAACACCCACCTCGGGCACATCATGCCTTGGATCTTCAATAAGTGGATGCAGGACGTCTTCGGGCTGGACATGCTGTTCCAGATGACAGACGACGAGAAGTTCCTCTTCAAGGAGAAGCTGAGCCTCGAGGACACCTCGTCGATGGCGTACGAGAACGCGCTGGACTTCGTGGCCCTCGGCTTCGATCCCAAGAAGACCAGGATAATCCTCAACACGAAGAACATCGACGTCCTCTACCCTCTGGCGCTGAGGGTGTCCAAGAGGGTCACGTTCAGCACCGCCAAGGCCGTCTTCGGGTTCGACGACTCCACCCACATCGGCCAGATATTCTACACCACGCTGCAGTCCGTGCCGGCGTTCCTCCCGACGGAGGAGTCGGGGAAGCAGGTCCCCGTATTGATCCCGTGCGGAATCGACCAGGACCCCCATTTCAGGGTCACCCGCGACGTCGCCCCCGGGCTGGGGTACCCTAAGCCTTCGCTGATCTACTGCAAGATGTTCCCCGGACTGTCCGGGTCGGACAAGATGTCGTCCTCGGACGAGAACGCCACCATATACACCACCGACACGCCTAAAGCGGTGAAGAAGAAGGTGGGCAGGGCGTTCACAGGCGGATGCGTCTCCGTGGAGGAGCAGAGGGAGAAGGGCGGGAATCCAGAAGTCTGCGCCGTGTTCAAGTATAATTACTATCTTTTCGAGAAGGACGACGGGAAGCTCAACGAGCTCGCCGAGAAGTGCCGTGGCGGATGCATCCTGTGCGGGGAGTGCAAGATGCTCCTGACGGAGAAGATAAACGTGTTCTTGGAGGCCCACCAGGACAAGAGGGAGAAGGCCAAGGACATCGTCGCCGACATGACGTACAACGGTTTCGAATGGTGATCACGATGGAATTATCCGAGATTCTGGAAGGGCTCAGCTACAATGAGAAGAGGCTTCTGCTGGCTTTGGACGCGAGAGGGGGCAAGGCCCGCGTGTCCGACCTGGTCTCCGCCGGGGACTTCTCCCTGGAGGTGGAGGTCATGGGGGCGGCGTCCTGGCTCGACTCCAAGGGCCTGGCGGTCCTGACGGAGAGGTCCGAGAGGCTCTTCGTCCTGTCGTCCGACGCGCTCGAGCTCCCGGAGAGGACGGCTGTGAAGGCGATCTCCGCGGCCGGCGGCAAGATGTCCATGGAGGCTCTCGCGGACGCGATGCCCGGAGGCGCCGACAAGATCGCCGTCGGGTGGCTGAGAAGGAAGAACCTGGCCGCGATCGAGAAGGACGGCGGCTCCAAGGTCCTCGTCCTGACCGACGCCGGACGTTCGGTTTTGGACTCCGAGATGCCCGACGAGGCCCTGATCAGAAGGCTCTCCGCGGGGCCGGTCCCCGAGGCGGAGGCGGACATGGCGATCATCAAGGACTTGAAAGGCCGTCAGGGGATGGTCTCGGAGAAGGTCGTCGTCGAGAGGTCCGTCGAGCTCACCGCCGAAGGCGTAGCGGCCGCACGTTCCGGATTGAAGCTTAAGCCCCAGGTTGCGGATGTCACCGACCGCATGATCCAGAGCGGCGAGTGGAAGGACCTGGACATCAGGAAGTACGACATCCAGGCGTTCGCTCCTGTCGCCGTCCCCGCCAAGAAGCACCCGCTCACCAGGCTCGGCGCCCAGGTCAGGAGGCTGTTCACCGACATGGGGTTCGCGGAGATGTCCTCCGAGTACGTCCAGCCGGCGTTTTGGAACTTGGACGTCCTATACACCCCGCAGGACCATCCCGCCAGGGACCTCCAGGACACGTTCTACTTGGAGCACCCGTCGAGCATCAGGATAGACGACGACGCCTTCGTGGAGAAGATAAGGCAGATTCACGAGAACGGCGGCGAGACCGGCTCCACCGGATGGGGAGGGACCTGGTCGAGGGAGAGGGCGGAGGCAGCCTTGCTCAGGACGCACAGCACCGTCAGCAGCGTGAAGTACATCGCGGAGCACCCCGACGCCCCCCGCAAGGCCTTCTCCATATCCAGGATATTCAGGAAGGAGTCCATCGACGCCACCCATCTGCCGGAGTTCACCCAGATCGAGGGGATAATCATGGACGAGCACGCCGACTTCGACATGCTCATAACGGTCATCAGGGAGTTCTACGCCAGGATGGGGTTCGACCAGATCCGCATACGCCCGGCGTACTTTCCTTACACCGAGCCCTCCCTGGAGCTGGAGGTGTTCTTCAACGGGAAGTGGATGGAGCTCGGCGGCGCCGGGATATTCAGGCCGGAGGTCCTGGAGCCTTTGGGGGTGAAGATACCTGTGCTCGCTTGGGGATTCGGGTTCGAGAGGCTCGCGATGCTCAAGTGGAACATCAAGGACATCAGGGAGCTGTACATATCGGATCTGGACGTGCTCAGAGGGAACACCGTCCTCTGATCGTTTTTTTTGAATCCAAGGGCGGTCGTTTGGAGGCTTCCGCGGCCTTCTTCAGCGCGTCCGCCCTCTCGTCCCTTCCCAAGGCGCGGTTTGCCTCCGCTTCCGCTTCCATCACCTCGTCCATCCTGAATAGGTTCCCGGATGCCACCATCCTCCTTCTGGACGCCGTGAGGTATGTCAATGCTTCCTCGTATCTACCGGCGGCGTTCATGGCCTTCCCAAGCGCCAGGGCGGACATGGAATCGCCTGTGTAACTCTTCAGCGCAAGGTCCAGCGCTTTTTCCGTATCGCCTTCTGCCAGCAGTATCTCCGACATGATCGCGCCATGTCTCTCGGTTCCGTGCGGCCCTAACGCCTCGCGCGCCTTTTTCAGGTCTCCCGTGCGGAGGGCCAGGGTGGCGACTATAGGCAACAGGTCCGAATCTTCCGTTCCGCGGCATAGGTCGATCAGGTCCTCCATGGCGTCAGGGTCCTCCTCGAGGCTGCGGACGTTCCCGAGGGCTAGCCTGGAGGCCTCCCTGCGGCGGCCGGCCATCCTCAGATGATGCAGCCTCTCCGCCACCAGGCCTTCTTTGCCAAGGCAGAAGTCGGCCGCGAGGCTGTGCCATCTTTTCAGGTCTTCCTCGTTCCCTGTCCCTAGGAACCTGCTTTTCGCATCCTCTTTCAGCATCAGGCATCCTTTCCCGTCGAAGAGCAGGCCGGTAGGGATACGATCCAGTTCAGTGCGCAACACCGTGTGCCGGAGCACGCACAG
>JAFZXW010000104.1 GCA_017616575.1 Candidatus Methanomethylophilaceae archaeon | reverse complement strand
GCTCTCCGAGATGACCAACCATGCCGAGACCACCGGCGCCCTCATGATCGGCGGCGGGATATCCAAGCACCACGTCATCTGGTGGAACCAGTTCCGCGGAGGCCTGGACTACGCCGTGTACCTCACCACCGCGGAGGAGTACGACGGCTCGCTCTCCGGGGCCAGGCTCAGGGAGGCCGTCTCCTGGGGCAAGGTCAAGGCCGACGCCAAGAAGATGACCGTCGAGGGCGACGCCACCATCACGCTGCCGCTGATTTACGCGGGCCTTGTGGAGAGGCTCCTCTGACATCTCCCGGGGGCGCGTCCGCGACTTTCGGCGCACCCCTGGAAACCTTTATCAAAGGCCCGATGCTGGACGGGCCATACTCATTCAAGGTGCGACCATGGACAAGATCCTGTTCCTTCCCGGAGACGGAATCGGGCCGCGCATCTCCGAGTCCACCCGCCGGATCCTCTCCGCCGCTTGCGACGGGGTGGAATTCGTCGAAGGGGACGTGGGGGCCGCGGCGTACGAGAAAACCGGCTCCTTCCTTCCCCACGAGACCATGGAGCTCACCCGGGAGTGCGGATACATACTCTGCGGGCCCTTGGACCTCAGGGCGTTCTCCCAGAAGGGCCCGCGCGACCCTCTGAGCACCCTCCGCGTCCAGCTCGACCTGTACGCCCTGTGCAAGAGCTTCCGCACCCTGTCGGACGACCTCGGGACCCCGGAGGTCGACGTCGCCCTGTGGTTCTGCAGCCCGGTCATGGGAAGGGACTCCGTGGAGACAGAAGAGCTGGACGGCATTACGCTGACCAAATACGTCAGGAAGGCGTCGTACGAGAGGATGATGGCCGCCGCCCGCCGCCATGCGGAGACGGACGGAAGGAGAAAGGTCGCATGCGTGACCAGCGACATGTTCCCGGAGTCCAGCGACATGTTCAAAGAGTGCGCGAAAGACGTCTTCGGAGACGCTTTCCAGATCACCAACGAGGACATGCACAGGTGGGCCGCCTTCGCGATAAGGGACCCGTCCAGATACGACACCGTCGTCGCCGTGGACCTGTACGGCCGCGTCGCCGGAGGGATCCTCGCAGGCCTCACCGGGGGGAACCACCTTTCTCCCAACGTGTTCGTGGGGGACGGGCGCGTCCTCGCGGATGCCGGGTGCACGAGGTTCCAGGCCGACGAGAGGTACGCCAACCCCACGTCGATGATCATAGGCGGATACATGGCGCTGTTCGGCATGGGGAGGCTGAGAGAGGCCGAGTCCGTCATGACGGCCCTCTGCGAGGCGTATCGCGCTGGAGAAAGGACCCCTGACGTCGGAGGCGGGCTGACCACGGAGGAATTCGCCGACGCGGTCGCGAGACGCATCTGAAACGTTAAAGAGCCCGCTCTGTTATTATCAAGCATGAAGGACGCAGGGCACAGGGCGTGCGTGGAAGCCGCCCTCGAGAACGAAACTGACGAGCGGACGCCGGTCAACAACTTCGCCCTCGCCACCGCGGCGCACAGCGCAGGATACAAGGTGGACGCGGCGAGGTGGGACCCGAAGATATCCGCAAGGGTGTCTGTCGACTATTCGATGAAGACCATGTCGGACTTCGTGAAGCCCATCCTGGACTCACAGGTGCCCTTCGTAGACATGGGCATGGAAGTCACCTTCCCCGAGGACGACTACGGACGCGTACCAAGGCACATAGCGGAGACCGCGGAGGACGTGGACAGGCTGGAACTCTTCGACCCCTACGACGCCCGCCAGTGCCCCAAGTTCACCCGCGTGTTCACCGAGAGCCTCGAGGAGACCGCCAGGATCCTGCCGGAGGACCTGCACATATGCGGGCTCTCCTGGGGGCCGATCACCACCGCCGGATACGTCATGGGCGTGGAGAACATGCTCATGAACACGTTCACGGACCCGGACCTCGTGAAATCCCTGATAACCAAGGTCACCACGCTCGTCTCGGACATGCAGAGGCGCATGATAGACGCCGGCGCCACCGTGATGTGGATGGCCGACCCCACCTCCTCGCAGGACATCATACCTCCCAGCATGTTCGCCGAGTACTCCATGGAGCATATCCGCAAGGTGGTCTCGGACGTGAATGCGATGGACAGCTCCGTGCCGACCTTCGTCCACATATGCGGGAACACGCTGGAGACCATGAAGCAGATCCCGGAGACGGGGGCGGATTGCCTGAGCTTCGACCATGCGGTGGACGCCGGCAAGGCCAAGGCAAACGCCGCGGGGAAGTTCGCGATCATGGGGAACGTGGACCCTGTGCTCCAGATGATGTCGGGGACCCCCGAGTCCGTGACCAGGGAATGCTACAGGATACTCGACGCCGCAGGGCAGGACGGAGGGTTCATACTCGCGCCCGGATGCGAGACCCCGATCACCAGCCCCGACGAGAACGTGGCCGCCCTGGGCAGGGCCGGACGCGATTATTGGAAGGGGCGGCGGTGACACGGCCCGGCATCTGGCTGTTCAGAAAATAATAAATATGGCCCCACTATACGAGTTTCACCAGTGCAAGGGTAGTCAAGCATGGCCAACGACGCAAGGTTGAGGGCCTTGTCCTTAGTGGTCCGTGGGTTCAAATCCCATCCCTTGCACCACTTTTGTTTTCTGAGCATCATTTCACCGCGTCCAGCATGCGTATGAGAGTCGGAGAGGCCGTCATGGGAAGATACGACAGGCAGCTTATCGAGTTCTCCGCGGAGGAACAGGAAAGTATACGCCGTTCCAACATCGGCGTCGTTGGATGCGGGGGCCTCGGAACTTACGTCTCGACGGCGCTTGCCCTTGCAGGCGTAGGAAAACTTGTGATGATCGATCCCGACGTGCCTGAGGAGTCCAACCTGAACAGGCAGTTCGTTTACTGCAAGCATGTGCTATCTGGAAAGAAGCCAAAGCCGAAAGCCGAGCTGATGAAGGAATGGATCGGAAGCATGAACCCGGAGGTAGAGACGGAGGCCCATGTCGGAAGGTTCACTGACGAATCAGCCCATATCTTCGACGGATGCGACGTCATGGTGGACTGCCTCGACTCCGTGTCGTCGAGGATGACCCTCAACAGGTATGCCGTGAAAACAGGGAAGCCGCTGGTCCACGGGGCGATAGACGGGTTCACAGGACAGCTGTGCACGATAATCCCCCGCAAGACCCCTTGCCTGAGATGCATGCTGGGGGACCTTTCGGATTCCGGAAAAACCCCGGCCTCCATCGGGTCCGTGGCGATGACGATAGGCTCCCTCGAATCCACCGAGGTGCTGAAGCTGGTCGCCGGGCGCGAGGACGCGTCCAGAGGACGTTTCTTCTCGTACGATTTCGCCGACGGGAGGGTCACGCCTGTCGATTTCCAGATCGACCCCGACTGCCCCGTATGCGGGCCCAGTCCAGAACACCGGATCTGACGACGAATGTCAAAGGGTGAGCGAGGGGAAGGCGATCATGACCGCCACGTACGCGGCGTAGATTCCGATCATCAGGGCGCCGACAGGCCTGGAGATGCCGTTCTTGAAACGAACGGCGGCTATCATCAGCAAGGACAGGACAATCATAACCGGCATGTGGAAGACCAGGACGGAGTCTACTATGGGCACCGTCACCAAAGACGCGCCTATTCCCAGCACGAACAGGATGTTGAATATGTTGCTCCCGACGATGTTGCTGACCGCAAGGTCGTTCTCCCCCCGCTTCGCGGCTATGAGGCTGATGCATATCTCCGGCAGGGAGGTCCCGATCGCGACTACTATCAGCCCTATGAGGAGGTCGGACATGCCCAGCATGGAGGCGAGCTCGACGGCCCCGTCCACGAAGAACCGGGCCCCGAAGTAAAGAAGCACCAGGCCTGCTATGACCATGACCACGAGCGCCGGGTAACCGTAAGAGGGACCGTCCTCCTCCACCTCGGCGGAATAGGCCTCCTGGCCCTCCTTGTCATCCTTCTTCATGTAGTAGACGACGAAAATGAACACCAGGAGGGATATGACGAAGGCTATCCCGACCCAGAAGCCAGCGTATCCAATGAAGGCCAGGACGGTCAGAGCCAGCGTCGTCACCATCATGACGGCGAGCTCGAACCTCATCGTCGAGTACTTGGCGGCCATGGGGGCGACGAGGGCGGCCAGGCCTATCGCGAGCCCTATATTGGCTATGTTGCTTCCGATGACGTTTCCGATGATTATCCCAGGATTGGAGGTGCTGACGATGGACGTGACGCATTCGGGCGCTGAAGACCCGAAGGCAAGGACCGTGAGGCCGATGACGAAAGGAGGGACTCCCGCGCGGAGGGCCAGGCCCTTTCCGCCTTTGACCAGCCAGTCAGACCCGAAGTATAGCAGGATGATCCCTACAGGGATTCCCAGCAGAATCCAATCCATGACCGCACATCCCTCATCGCACTAAATAAGTTTCTCAGCGGATCGTATAATCGATCCTGCACGATCCTCCCGCCACCTCGAACCTGGACATGACCCCGTTCAAGAAGGTCATGCGAGGCGCCTTGTGGCCGACGTCGGCCCCGAAGACCTTAGGTACGTCGAATCCTGACAGGGCTTCCTCGACGGTGGCGGCGAAATCCTCCCCATGGAAGAACAGCGGCCTGCCGAACACGAAGCCGGACGCCCCTTCGAACCATCCGTCGCCGGACATCCCCTCGAGCATCCTGGAGACCCTCCCCTCGTCCATGTCGTACGTCTCCATGTACCAGATTATCCCCTCCTTGGAGTACTTGGACACGAAGCCGCCTGGATCGGCCGCCCCCGTCTTGTGGAACCATTCGAGGACGTCCATGCATCCGCCGATCAGCCGGCCGCTGAAAGACGCGTCCCCGCACGAGGACGTCCAAAGCGTCGGAGACTCTTCCCTCAGCCCCTCGAGCCCCGTGACCCTGTCGCAGAAGCCTTCCTCGTGAAAAGGGAAAGAGTCCTGCGAAGACCTCCTCCCCTCGACGAACTCCAGGTTCTCCTGGACGCTCCTGTGCCAAGGCTCCATGCCGTAGTCGCCGAAATTGCTCCCGTAGATAGTCGCCACGTCGTGCTCTGCAGTGGCCTTGAACAGCAGGACGGTGTTGTCAGAATAGCCTTGGATCCATTTGGGGCTCCTCTTCAGGACGTCCCAGTCCATGAATTCCAGCATCTCTATCTGGTAGTCTCCGCCCTTGGCCGCCACTATGTACCCCACGTCAGGGTCCTCCAACAGAGAGCAGAGCTCCTCCGTCCTCTGCCTGGCGGGGGCGCTCCTGCCCTTCTCGTCGGTGGTATAGACGTCCGGCGTCTCGATAACGCGGTGTCCTAGCTCCCCAAGCCTCCTCTTGGCGTTGGCGAAGCGTGCGATGTCTGTAGGGTCCGTCACCCCGAACGAGGGAGCGGTGACGCCTATGCTGCCGGAAGGGCGAAGGAACGGCGGGACGATCATGCCGGGAGGATGCACGGCCTTCGATATGAACCTGCGCGAAAACGGTTTTTACCACCCATACGATGACGGAGCATGGGAATTCTTTCTGACAGGGACATCGCCGAGAGCCTTCTGACCGGGTACATAGGCATCAGCGGGTACTCCGAGAGGGGCCTGACCCCCAACGGGTACGACCTCCGCATAGCCGAGATCGCGGTCAGGGGCGACCCGGAGGTCAAGAGGGAGGGCGTCGTGACGATACCTCCCAGGACCATGTTCTACGTGTCCACCGTCGAACGCGTCAGGATGCCCGACGACATCTGCGCCCAGCTCTGGCTGAGGACCACATGGATCAGGAAAGGGATAATCGGCGCCTTCGGGAAGATAGACGCGGGGTTCGAAGGGACCCTCACCCTCGGGGCCTACAACGCCACCGACGACCCTGTCGAACTTCCTATCGGGGAAAGGTTCTGCCAGATGGTCTTCGAGACGCTGAACTCGGAAAGCGACAGGAACTACTCACTCAGGTCCGGAAACTACCAGGGACAGACCGGCGTGACGCTCGACCCTCTCAAGAAGCGAGGGTCAGGCTCGGCGTCTCGCCAGCGAGTCCCTTACCGATTCCGCCTCGCGAAGGAACCTCTCCGAAAGGGAGCACGCGACATCCTCGTCCTCGGACTCGGCGAAGACCCTGAACTTCGGCTCCGTACCGGAAGGGCGCATCAGCACCCAGCCGTCGTCGAAGTCGATCCGGACCCCGTCGGTCAGGTCCACCTTGTCCCCGCGGTGCATCCCGGCGATGCCGTCAATCACCGCTTTCTTGGCGGAGTCTTCGCATCTCATGGCCGCCTTGACGGTGTAGAAACGAGGAAGCGAGGCGACCTGGTCCTCCAGGGAGCCTTTCAGGGCGACCGCCTCCAGCATCCTCGCTATTGCCATGGCGCCATCACGGCAGTACTGATGGTCTGCGAATATCACTCCGCCGTTCTCCTCCCCCCCGACGACGGCGCCCTCGGACATCATCCTGCGGGCGACGACGGGGGACCCGACGGCAGTGTAGACGGTCTTCCCTCCGGCTGAGGAGACGGCGGCCTCCACGACCTTGGATGTGGCCACGGTGGTCACAGCCTTCGACCCGGGGGCCTTGGAGACCGCCTGGCGGGACAGTATGGCGAGGGACTTGTCCCCGGGAACGTATTTCCCCTTGCCGGTCACGAATATGCACCTGTCCGCGTCCCCGTCGTGGGCCATGCCCAGGTCGCTGCCGGTGTCGACGACGAGCTTGGTCAGGTCCTTCAGGTTCTCCTCCGTCGGCTCGGATTCATGGCCTGGGAACATCCCGTCCGGGGACGCGTTCATGGTGACCGCCCTGACCCCGAGCATCGAAAGAAGCAAAGGGGAGGTGCGGGAAGCGGCCCCGTTGGAGCAGTCCAGGCACACCTTCAGCCTGGCCCCGCGGATGGCGTCCGCGTCAACCTTGGAGACTATGGCGGCGATGTACGCCTCCCCGGCCCCGGCGACCTCCCTGAGCCTCCCCACGGAACCCCATCCGACGCTCTTGACGCCTTTCTCGTAGGCGTCCTCGATGGCGGACTCCTGCGCATGGGTG
>JAFZXW010000103.1 GCA_017616575.1 Candidatus Methanomethylophilaceae archaeon | reverse complement strand
GTCATGATAACCCTCACCGACATCACCGGCGCCGAGACCATCACCAAGGCCACCGGCGGAATGGTCGTCAAGCAGGCCAAGGACGAGTCCTCTCCGTATGCGGCGCAGAAAGCGGCCGAGAAGGTCGCCGAAGTCGCCAAGGAGAGGGAGTTCGTCGGAATCCACGTCAGGGTCCGCGCCCCTGGAGGAAACAAGTCCGTCTCCCCCGGTCCCGGCGCACAGGCGGCCATCCGTGCCCTCACCAGGGCCGGGCTCAAGATCGGCCGCATCGAGGACGTCACCCCCATACCGCACGACGGCACCAAGAAGAAGGGCGGACGCAGAGGGCGCAGGGTCTGAGGAGGCGTCCTCATGGACATAGAGATAATCGAAATGGCCGAGAGGAAGGCCAAGTTCATACTCAGGAACTCCTCTCCGGCCATGGCGAACGCCCTCAGGAGGACTCTCCTGTCGGACCTTCCGAAGATGGCTATCCACAAGGTGGATTTCTACCTTGGGCCGCTGACGGACGACAACGGCAGGGAGTGCGAGAGCTCCACGCCCCTGTTCGACGAGATCATAGCCCACAGGCTTGGAATGATCCCTGTGCCCACCGACCTGGACCTCTTCGTCCCGCAGGAGGAGTGCACCTGCGGCGGAGCGGGATGCCCCAGCTGCACCATCGAGTACTTCCTGAACAAGTCCGGGCCCTGCACCGTGTACTCCGGAGACCTCCTTCCCATGGTCAGCCCCGAGCTGAGCGAGAAGTTCAAGGTCAAGGACGAGTTCATACCCATAGTCGAGCTCATAAACGACCAAGGGGTCAACATCACTGCCACCGCCGTGATGGGGACCGCCAGGAAGCATGTGAAGTGGCAGGTCTGCAACGGCGTCGGGTACAAGTACATGCCCGAGGTCCGCGTGGACCCCCAGGCCGCGTCCAGGGACGACGTGCTGGAGTGCCGCGACGTCTGTCCGAAGAACGTCTTCGACGTCAAGGACGGCAGGCTCGTGGTCGTCGACGAGATGGCGTGCGACCTGTGCAGGGCGTGCGTGGAGCACGTCAAGGACGGCGGACTCTCCATGAGCGGGGACGACACCTCCTTCCTCTTCAAGTTCGAGACCGACGGCTCCTACACCGCCCAGCAGGCATTGGACGAGGCCCTCAAGGTCCTCAGGGAAGAGGCCGAGGAGTTCGTCTCGCAGATAGAGAACATCGGTCCCGAGTCCGACCTGGAGCCAGCGCCCCCGGTCGTCGAGGAGCCTGCCGACGAGGAGCCTGGGCCGGAGCCCGAGGACCTCTGAAACCTTTCACCCCCGGCCTTTCCCAGGGCCGGGTTTTTCCTCCTTCATTATCCCAATTTGGATGGAATGCTCGCCTTATCGTTACATTTTATTCGAGTTCGGCATCGATAGTTCAGAATAGTTTACATCCAAAACTCATTACCGCTTTATATCCAGACAAGCGTAGAGGGCGTTATGGGTTCGAGAGGAGGCTTCTACCGGACTGGAAGCATTCAACGCAGGGTCGTCATCCCCTATACGGAGCTGGACGTCATGGAGAGGAGGCATGCCATGAAGGTCCTCCTGGTCCTCCGCGACAGGGGCACTATGAACAAGACCGAGCTGGTGGAGTCGCTGACCTCCGGCGCTGGGTCGGTCCAGACCCGCATAGACGAGCTCTGCGAGGCGGGCCTGCTGATGGTGGACGAGGAGAACGTCCGCCCGTTCAGGAAGATGATCTCCCTCTCCGAGAAAGGAAAGAGGGTCGCAGACCTGATCGAGGACATCCGCAGCATCCTGTCCGACCGATTCAGAAGAAGTCGGACAGCTTGCATTTCTTGACCTTGTCGTTGTTGAACACCGAGTCCATGCTCATCTCGAGGATGTCTATCCTCTCGCGGGTGTAGGTGTCCAGACCGTACTTCTCTCCGATAGCCTTCGACACCTCCAGGTACTTCTTCACGCTGGCCTCGTGGACGGTCAGGGTGAGCTCGTTGCCGCATGCCGTGCATTTCCCTTTCAGAGGCATCCTGCGGTATTTCTCGCCGCATTTGGTGCACCTGACCATCTGAGTGGAGAAGGACCTCAGGTTCCCGATCATGTCCGGCAGGAAGTGCTTGTTCAGCACCCTCCTGGCGACGTCTATCTCGTCCACGGCGCGGATCTTCTTCCCCAGGGACAGCTGGGCGTCCATCTTGTCCGTCATGGTCTCCAAGGTCGTGTACGCTGAATACTTCGGGCCGTAGGAGATGTCCGCGGTGTCGTGGGTGAACCCTATGTGCTCGTACTGGTCCGGGGTCCCGATCCTCCCGGCGATGAGGTCCATGCTCTTCTCTATCTCTTTGGGGTCCCTCATCTCCATGGCGGCATGGTAGAGCTCCAGGGGGTACTCCCTGAGGCAGTCGACGTTGTGGGCCTCCTTGTCTATCTCGTTGGGATCCAGCCTCGTAGTGAGGACCAGGGGGGCGTCCATCAGCCCTCCGCGCCTGTCGGGAAGGAACGTCCTGGAGAAGTTCAGGAGGCCGTCCATGGCCAGTATGACGCAGTCCTCGTCGCCGTCGCAGTTCCTCCTCTTCGCCGCGTGGAAGAACGGGTGGCCGTAGCATCCTCTCAGGTCCGCATAGCCTATGATGCGGCACAGGATGCACCCGGAGGTGTGAGGGGCCAGCCCGAACGTGACCTGCCCTATGAGGTCCTCCCTTCTTGTGGCGTTGTAGAAGCGCGGTAGGCGGTACAGCTTCTCCAGCTCGTCGTCCACGAAGCTGGCCACCTTGACCATGTAGTCCCCGCAGTCGGTCGACGGGATTATGTCCTGGACCTTCAGCTCGCACAGCTGCTCAGGATCGCGGAGAGGCTCTCCGTTCCAGTCGTGGGTGTAGCCCAGCTCTATGGCCTTCTCGACGGAGATGCCTATCTCGCGTGGCCTGAAGTGCGTTATCGGGATGTCTGTCATGTCGAAGCGTATCGTCCCGTCCTTGAACGTCGACACGTTGTTCTTGCGCCTGAGTATCCCTTTCTCCACGGCTTCCGTGGTCTTGGTCCTGGAGATGAGGGCGTCCAGGCTCTTGAGCTCCACAGGGGGGCGTTCGCCCAGCTGCTCGCAGGCGGCCTTGAACTCCGCCTCCAGGTCGATATCAATCTCTGCGGGCCCTTTGCCGCCGAAGCTGTTCGTCACGGGGACGTAGTAGGTATGCTTCCCGCATTCCCGGCACCAGTTGCGGAAGGTCACGCGCTGGCATTCAGGGCAGACCCTGTTGGCGACCTCGGTGCGGATGATGGCCTTGCCGCTTCTGGACCCGGGGGAGCTTTTCGCCGCGGCTATGGCGGAAACGAACTCCCTTCCGGCCTCGGCGTCCTTGCCTACGGGGAACAGGGAGAACACCTTGGGGGACATGTCCCTCTCCTTGGCCTTTTCGGGACGGGCCATGCGGGTCCCTATCCTGGTCATCGCCCTTGCGCGGACCTCGTATCCCGCGGCTTTGCTGATGGCGGCGAGGACGTCCTCGCCCTCCAGCTCGGGGCCAGGGGAGAGGCCGTCCTTCCCATGGCATATCCCCAGGCAGTCCAGCATCGGCTCCGAGTACTACTCGCTTACACGTATGATGCCGGAGCGGAGAGTGTGGAGGGCGCAGAGGTCTTCCAGCATGCGCTTGGGACCGGTGGCGTTGGGCATGGAGAGGACCCCGTTCTCGAAAGAGCCGTTATCCAGGATGTATTTTCTAAGCTCTCTTATCCTGTCCAGCGGCCAGTCGGACCAGAACAGGTTGAACTTCGGATGCAGCGGCACTCCCAGCTGGCGGCTCATCTCCTTGGCGCGCCTGTAGTCGGGGTCCTCCCAGTCCGGGGGGAGTCCGCCCTTCTCGCGGAGTTCCAGCTTGTGCCATTCTATGGGGTATCCGCAGGGGACGAGGACGTGGTTGTTCTCGCAGAACTCGCCGAACGGCACCAGGATCTCGCCGTTGTCTACTATCTCGGAGACCATGTCCCTGACCTCCAGGACGTCCTCCTTCGTGTGGCAGTACACGAGGTCTCCGTTCCTGAGGAGCAGCGTCGGCCCTTCTAGGCGGTCGCATGGGGTCACGACGCAGGCCTTCCCCGGCCTCTCTATCTTCACCTGGGTGCCGAGGGCCATGAACTCGTCCATCGCGTACATGCTCCCGGTATTGTATGCCAGGGACGCCAGGCCGGAGGTCCTAGCCCTGCCGTATCTAAGCCTGAATCCTCCGACGCGGCACGGGTGCCCGAAGATCGGGCGTCCGGCGACGATGTCCTTGAGGTACTTCTCGAGAGGCTGGACCTTCTTGGGGCCTTCCTCGTCCTTCTTGTCCACGGCCTTGTGGGCGTCCAGGAACTTCCCTATGAACTCCCATCCGGGGAGGCCGATCTTGTCGACGTGCTTCTTCAGCTTGGCCGCCTTCTGGCACATGCCCTCGGCGATGACCAGGCAGGCGCCTCCCCTGACCTGGTTCGTGTCTATGCGCGGAAGGTCCCTGAAGCCGGAGATCTCCACCCTCTCGGTGCCTTCGCCGTCCACGCACACCGGGCAGTTCCTCACGATGAGGTCTATCTCCTCGCTGGTGGGGGTGTACTGGAGGTGCTGGTTCTGCTTGTACAGCGGGATCTCCTCGTCGAACCTGCCTATCTCCTGCTCCGTGGGGATGTATCTGCCGATGCCGAGCTCGGTCCTGACAACGTCGGCGATGAGAACGCTCATGGCCTGCCCGGTGCCCCCGGCCGCGCGTATGGGGCCGGCGAAGACAAGGTCGACGTAGTCGGTGCCGTCCGCGTTCTTGCGTATCCTGGTGCAGGCTATGCCTTCCAGGGGGGCGACCAATATCCCCTCCGTCAGGACCGCCAGACCCACCCTGGTCGCCCTGTCCAGGGCCTCCTCAAGGCTGGCCGCGGGCCTCTTCGCCATCTTCTTGGCGACCATCAGGGCCACTAGCTCGCGGTTTCCGTATTCCTCGGTCAGCGCCCTTATGTCCTCCGCGACGCCTTCTACATGGTATTCGTCGAGGAGCTTCTCCACGCGGGACGCCAGGTCCGACGCCTGAGGGATCTCGACCGTGGTCTCCGGGTCGTAGCCCATCGAGCGCGCCTTCTCGGCTATCGAGTAGCATTCGTCCTTCATGCCCATGAGGAGGGAGAAGTACTTCTCCATCTCCGGGCTCGCGGAGACCTTTTCCGGCATCGCGCGGACTCCTCCAGGTCGGCCTCCACGGCCTTGCGGCGGAAGACCTCCCTCAGCTCCTTGACCACGGCCTCCCTGAGAGCGTCCATGCCGTCCCCGGTCTGGGCGGAGAAGGACATCCTCCCGTTGTCGCGCTTCAGGATGTCCGACTTGCTCTCGGCAACGATGATCGGGACGTCCGGGAAGCCGTCCTCTATGTTCTTGAGGAGCTTCTCCTGGACGTCCAGGGCGAACCCGCAGGTCTCCGACGGGTCCACGACGAACAGCATCACGTCGGTCAGGTACCTCAGCGCGAGGACGGCCTGCTTCTCGATGTCGTTCCTCTCGTCGAAGGTCCTGTCGAGGAGCCCCGGGGTGTCGATGATCTGGTATTTCCTGTAGTCGTCGCCCATGTGGCCGACTATGACCCCCTTCGTGGTGAACGGATAGGGGGCGATCTCCGGCGCGGCCGAGGACAGGACGGTCACGAGGTTGCTCTTGCCGACGTTGGGGAACCCGGCGACGACCAGGGTCGGGACCTTCGGGTCGATCGCGGGGATCCTCTTCAGCTTCTCCCTGGCGTCCTGGAGGAACAGGAGGTCGTCGGATATCCTGTCCACGTACGAGTTCAGCCTTCCGTAGAAGCTCTTGCGGACGGCCTCGATTATCTCGGGGTCCTTGGTCTTCCTGATGTCCCTGAGGCATCCGTTCTTGAGCTTCTCGGCGTTGGAGGAGCACCAGTTGACGGCTCCGAGCGCCTTCTTGTAGCGGTCTATGCCTATCACTATGTCGGCCAGCTCGGGGAAGAAGTCGTCCGCCTTGTCCATCCTCGGGAACCTGTCCACATACGACCTCAGCGTGGTCACGACGATGTCTCCGGCGGCGGTGACCTTGGCCAGAGCTGTCTTCTTGCGCGAATCCAGTGCGTTGGTGCCGTTCTTGGTTATCTTGGAGGCCCTGTGGAAAGCCTTCTCCATCAGCTCCTCCGCGGATAGGACCGTGGGCACCTTGTAATCCATTCCGGCCATGCCTTCTCCATCCTGTCCCACGTTAAATCTTTTATGCGGGCTTCCACTGGACCGAGAGCCTCATCAGCCACAGGTCCCGCTCCATGCCCTTGTCCGCCTTCACGCCGTCTGGCAACGCGGCCAGGGGGCATCCGCAGATCCGCACCCCGCATACCGCCTCCGGCCTTCCCGCGTCGTTCCCGAACAGTGCCGATATGGCCGCGAGGTTGGTGCGGAACACGACCTCGGCGCTCGTCTTCTCTATGTCCGACCCTTTCATCAGGATCTCCGGCAGCCCTATGGCCGCGTCCACCGACACCTCCAGGTCCACGTCCTCCATGAACGCCTTCCCGATGGAGATGGAGTAGGGGTCGTCGATCCCGAGGAACATGCTCTCCAACTTCCCGGCGACGTATTTCAGGCAGTCTTCGGCGAGCATGGAGTCCGTGCGCAGGGCCACTCTGAAGCCCGTCTCCATGGCCGACGACAGGTCGCTGATCGAAACCTCGACGTACACCGAGGCCTCCACGATGCACCCGGTCGCCTTCTCGATGACGCCGTCGACCGTGTGCCTCACCAGGCTTTTCAGGAACGCTTCCAGCGATTCCGTGTCGGTTATGTATCCGACGTCCCGGAACGCGTCCTTGACAGAGTCCCAGGCTATGTCCTTCAGGTCCCCGGCGGAGATGACGGCGTTCACCCTTCCGCCGTTGCTGGATCCACGGCTTCCTTCCGACATGACCCACTTCGTCCCGCCGTCGAACTCCCGATGCCAGGTCTTCCCGTCGTCGTCGCCGTCCCTGACGGTAGGCGTCTTGTCCACCACTGCGCCGTCCGGGTCCTTGAGAGTCAGCGCCTCCCCGGAGCGGGTGTATTTCCCGGAGGAGTTGACCATGACGAAGGTCGGGGATATCTCCACGATCTCGCCTGGGGCGATGGATCCTGACAAGGGCATGACCTTCGTCCTCCAGTCCGAGGAAGCGGTGAGGGTGTAGCCGTCGAGGTCGATGGTGGACCCGGAGTTGTTGAACAGCTCCACCCATTCGCAGCCCCTGTCCTCCCCGGCTGGGTTGGTCTCGAACTCGTTGATCACCAGCCCCAGCTTCACCGGGGCGTCGTACTTCAGGCTGAAGCCCGCGTCCACGGAAGCCTTCGTCCCGATGGCGGGCAGGGGGATGTTGGACAAGGCATCCCCGATGCCGGGGACGTCGCTGAGGCGGAGGCCGAGCTCGTGGTACTGGACGATCTCCGGGATCACGAGGGAGACCGAGGTCTTCCCCGCCTTCCCGTCCACCGTGAGCATGTGCTTCCCGCTCTTCATGAACGGGTCCAGCCTGACCTTCACGCTCCACGGGTCCTTTCCGGCGGCCTTGTCTCCGGGATCTTTGATGCTCCCGTAGCCGACGAAGCGGATGTCGTCCCCGTCGATCCCTCCTTT
>JAFZXW010000102.1 GCA_017616575.1 Candidatus Methanomethylophilaceae archaeon | reverse complement strand
GCTGGACGACCGCGACGCCCGTCCCGGAAGCAAGTACTATGACTGGGAGATCAAAGGCGTACCGGTCCGTCTGGAGGTCGGGGCCAGGGACATCGAGAACGGCGTGGTGTCGTTCTGCAGGAGGGACACCGGCGAGAAAGGCACTATATCCGCCGATTCCGCCGCCCCCGGCGTCAAGATGCTCCTCGACGTGATATCCGAGTCCATGCTGGCCAAGGCCGAGGAGGTCCAGAGGTCCCGCGTCCAGGACATCGACTCCCTGGAGGGCATACCCGAGGACAAGATCCTCAGGTTCGGATGGTGCGGATGCGCCGAGTGCGGGCACAAGTTCGAGGACGAGCACGGGTTCAAGATCCTCGGCACCCCGTACGTGCCCGAGCCGTTCCACGGCAGGTGCATAGTCTGCGGCGCCGAGACCGACAAGCCGGCCTACGCCGCGCACACGATGTGATCCCGCAAACGAGAAGAACGCCCCGGAGTTACGAGGACCCATGGCATTCCAAGAGAACGAGACGGTCTACATCGAGGACAGCGGTGGGAAGAGGTACTGGCTCAAGGTGTCCCCCGGCATGGTCAGGGTGCAGTCCCTGGGCGCGGTGGACGGATCCCGCTTCCTCGGCATGGACGACGGCGACGTCCTGACCCTGATGGGGAAGGAGTACACCGTCTTCCGTCCCGGCCTTCTGGAGCTGATGACGTCCCTCGACCGGGGCGCGCAGGTGATAACCCCCAAGGACGCCGCCACCATACTGACGCATTGCGACGTCAAATGCGGCGACAGGGTCCTCGAGGTCGGCGCGGGGTCCGGCGGCCTGACCACCGCCCTCCTGCACTCGGTAGCCCCCGGAGGCTCCGTCCACACCCTGGAGCTGAAGGAGGAGAACGCCGTCCGCGCGGGGAAGAACGTCTCCAGGACCGGCCTGGACGCTTTCTGGACTTACAGCATCGGGGACGCCCGCACGGCGGAGCCTCCCGAGGGGCCCTTCGACGTCCTGACCATGGACATGCCCGACCCCTGGCTCGCGCTGGACAACCTGTCCCCCGTCCTCCGTCCCGGAGGGAGGGTGTGCGCCTACGTCCCCAACATGAACCAGGTGGAGTCCACTGTCCTCGCGCTTCGCGAGAGGGGGTTCAGCGGAGTTTATGCTTTGGAGAACCTGCAGCGCATGCTAGAGGTCCATCCCGGAGGGGTGAGGCCTGCTTTCGACATGCTCGGGCACACGGGATACATGGTTTTCGCCAGGAAAAGGGCTCCTAAACAGCGATTTCCGGCGCGAAACCGCCTTTGATGCGGAAAAACCGTAGCGGTTCCGCGGTTTTCTCTTGACAAATATTATATATAAGCATGAAGTGCGCCCCTTTACTAGCTTCAAGCTATCGAGGGGCCTGTAGCTCAGCTAGGTAGAGCATCTGACTTTTAATCAGGTGGTCAAGGGTTCGAATCCCTTCAGGCCCGCCAATCAACTTCATGAGCGATCGACGGCGGATCAAGTATGAGGAAAGCATGACACACTCGCATTCTTATAGAAACTCGTTTACCGGCTGACCGGGCTGGAAAGGGATCGGTGAATCATTTGGCAACTGACAACGTATTCAATGTTCTGAAGCACGACTTGGTGCCCGAACACAGGCTGCTCAGCCTGGAGGAGGAGAAGGCCATGCTGGAGAGCAAGGGCATAACCAAGGACAAACTCCCTAAAATCAGGAAGAACGACCCCGGAATCAAGGCCTTGGAGAAGACCGCCGAGGCGCAGGCCGTCCTCAACGGATAGGAGTCCATCGAGGAGGGGTGCGTGATCGAGGTCGTCAGGAAGAGCGAGACCGCCTACCGCTTCGTGGGATACCGGCTCGTCACGAGGGGGTGAATCTTTGAGGGACCTAGTGAAGCTGTACTTCTCGGAGCATGACATCGTATCCCACCACACCTCGTCGTTCAACGACTTCCTCGCCACGCCGGACAATCCCAACAGTAGGATGCAGAGGATCGTCGACGACATCA
This sequence comes from Candidatus Methanomethylophilaceae archaeon, assembly GCA_017616575.1. Taxonomy (GTDB): domain Archaea; phylum Thermoplasmatota; class Thermoplasmata; order Methanomassiliicoccales; family Methanomethylophilaceae; genus Methanoprimaticola. The sequence continues at coordinate 2,451 of JAFZXW010000102.1, read as the reverse complement.
GGGTCCCCACCGACGACGCCGAGCGCGGCCTCATAAGGCTGGACCCGGAGCGCACCGGCTCCGACGTCGTCATCCGCCTCGGCAGGAAGAGGGACTCCAGCGGAAACATCGATCCCCAGTCCAAGCCCACCATCCGCATCGAGGAGCCCAAGGTGTACGAGGCCAACGGGTGCAGCCACGAGCTGACCCCCATGGAGGCCAGGCTCAGGAACCTCAACTACATGTCCCCGGTCTACGTCCGGTTCGAGATCGAGAAGGACGGCGTCGAGATGGACTACCCCGAGGACGCCAAGTGGGTGCACGTCGGGGACCTGCCGATGATGGTCAAGTCCGCCGGTTGCAACCTCAACAGGGAGGTCGTCGAGAGGCGCCTGGAGAGGTCCATAACCGACGCAGAGTACAAGCAGGAGCTCACCGCCTCCATGGAGGACCCGGAGGAGCCCGGAGGATACTTCATAATAGCCGGGACCGAGAGGGTCCTGATCACCCTGGAGGACCTCGCCCCCAACAGGGTCATGGTGGAGTACAACGAGAGGTACGGCACCGCCGTCGAGATAGCCAAGGTATTCTCCCAGAGGGACGGGTACCGCGCCCTCACGCTCGTGGAGAAGAAGAAGGACGGCACGCTGATGGTATCCGTCCCGGTCACGTCCAGCTCGATCCCGCTGGTCGCCCTGATGAAGGCCCTCGGCATGGAGTCCGACCAGGAGATCTTCGACGCCATCGTCTCCGACCCCCAGATGGAGAACATCGTCTACGCCAACATCGAGTCCGCCTTCGACAGCAAGAACTACGCCCCCAACGGCTATCACACCAAGGACAACGCCATCCTGTTCCTGGAGAGGAACTTCGCCGCAGGCCAGGCCAAGGAGTACAGGACCAAGAAGGTCGAGAACATCCTGGACCGCTCCTTGCTTCCGCATCTCGGAGACACCGTCGAGGACCGCAAGAAGAAGGCCATATTCCTCGGGCGCGTGGCCCGCTCCGTCCTCGAGCTCTCCCTCGGGAAGAGGAAGGAGGACGACAAGGACCACTACGCCAACAAGAGGCTCAAGCTCTCCGGAGATTTGATGGAAGATCTGTTCAGGACGAGCTTCAGCAGCCTGATGAAGGATTTGAAGTACCAGATGGAGAGGAACTGGAACAGGAAGAAGAACGAGATCCCGACCATTGCGTCGTCCATCCGCCCCGACCTGCTCACCCACAAGCTCATCCACGCCCTTTCCACCGGGAACTGGGTCGGCGGCCGCGCAGGCGTCTCCCAGCTCCTCGACAGGACCTCCAACCTGTCCGCGATGTCCCACCTCAGGAGGATAACGTCCTCCCTGACCAGGAGCCAGCCCCACTTCGAGGCCCGTGACCTGCACCCCACCCAGTGGGGGAGGCTGTGCCCGTCCGAGACCCCCGAGGGGCAGAACTGCGGCCTGGTCAAGAACGCCGCCCTGATAATCGACGTCTCCGAGGGCTTCCCGGAGAGCGACATCAACTGGATACTCAGGGACTTCGAGGTCGGCGACGTCAAGTCCGGCTCCGGGACCCGCGTGTTCGTCAACGGGGACCTCAGGGGGGTGCACCCCAACGCGAGGAAGCTGGTGGACGACATCAGGGACCGCAGGAGGTGCGGCCTGATCTCCAACCAGATCAACATCCGTTTCGACGAGGACATGGACGAGGTCATCATCAACTGCGACGAGGGCCGCCTCAGGAGGCCTCTGCTCATAGTCAAGAACGGCAGGCTCTGCCTCACCAGGAAGCACGTCGAGAGGATACGCGAGAGCATCGACGGCGCCCGCGGCGACTCCAACAGGGTGAAGTGGGACGACCTCTTCCGCGAGGGCATCGTGGAGTGGGTCGACGCCGAGGAGGAGGAGGACGCGCTCATCCTCGTCAGCCCCTACGACGTCCCCCGCAGGTGCCCCAACTGCCGCCACGCGCTGTCCCCCGAGGACGCCGACTGGATGAACCCCGGGAAGGGCGGCGACGTCGCCATCCTGAAGTGCAAGTGGTGCGGCGCCGAGTTCGACGTCCCCAGCAAGTTCGACCCCAAGCACACCCACATGGAGCTCGACCCCATGATCATCCTGGGCGTGGCGTCCGGGATCGTCCCGTATCCGGAGCACAACTCCGCCCCCCGTGTCACCATGGGCGCCGGGATGGGTAAGCAGGCCCTGGGGATACCCACGGCCAACTACCGCATAAGGCCGGACACCAGGGGCCACCTGATGCAGTACCCGCAGGTCCCGATGGTCCAGACCCAGGCCATGGACATCATGAAGTACAGCCACAGGCCGGCCGGGCAGAACTTCTGCATCGCCGTCCTCTCCTACCACGGCTACAACATCGAGGACGCCCTCGTGATGAACAAGAGCTCGGTCCAGAGGGGCCTGGGCAGGTCCACCTTCATGAGGTCCTACCGCACCGAGGAGCGCCGCTACCCCGGAGGGCAGGAGG
>JAFZXW010000101.1 GCA_017616575.1 Candidatus Methanomethylophilaceae archaeon | reverse complement strand
TGTCGCAGCCGGTCACTGTGATGAAGATATCCCCGTATTTCGCGGCTTCCCGCATGGGCATTACGTCGAAGCCGTCCATGATGGCCTCTATGGCCCTGACCGGATCTATCTCCGTCACTATGACCCTGGCCCCCAGGCCCTTGGCCCTCATGGCGACGCCCTTCCCGCACCATCCGTACCCTGCGACGACCAGCCTCTTGCCGGCCACGATGAGGTTGGTTGCGTTCATCCACCCGTCGAAGGCAGACTGGCCGGTGCCGTAGCGGTTGTCGAACATAAACTTCATCTTCGCGTCGTTGACGTCCAGGACCGGGAAGCGAAGGGCCCCGTCGGCGGCCATCGCCCTGAGGCGGACGACCCCGGTGGTGGTCTCCTCGTTGGCCGCCTTCACGTTGCCGAGGACCTCCTTGCGGGTGGTGTGCGCCATCGCGATGAGGTCGGCGCCGTCGTCTATGATGAAGTCCGGGGACATGTCCAGGACCGAGTTCAGGTTGCGGTAGTACTCCTCGGAGGACTCCCATTTCTTCGCGTACACCTTGAGCCCGTACTCCTCGCGGAGGGCCAGGGCCACGGAGTCGTCGGTGGACAGGGGGTTGCAGCTGGCCAGGCGGACCTCGGCCCCGCCCTCGGCGAGGGTGACCGCCAACATCCCGGTCTTGGCCTCGGTGTGCAAAGCCATCCCGACCTTCAGGCCGGCCAGCGGCTGCTCGTCCGCGAAACGTCTCCTCACGTCCTTCAGGACCGGCATGTGGCTGTCCGCCCAATGCAGCCTGAGGGACCCTTTCTTCAGAAGGTCGTCCATTCATTCATCTCCTTTATCGAATTCAGACATCAGCGACTTGCATATGCACTCGACCGTGCCGCGCCTGCACCCCTCGGCGGAGAACGACTTGATAGCGGAATCCATGGCCTCGTCGTCCCCGCGGAGCTCCCCTATGAACCTGATCATGTTCTCCAAGGCGCGGGACATCTCGTCCGAGATGGGGACGGACGCCGTGCGAGAAGTGCGGGAGAGAGGGTTCAGGTCTATGGATATCACGGTCTTCCCCATGGAGACGAGCGCCTCCGCCCTGTCCCCGTCCTCTATCGGCACCACGATGACGTCGCTGGAGTAGATCCCCTCGTCGGTGCACAGGGCCCTGTCGTGGTTCAACCCTTCGATCCTACGGTCCGGGACGCGCCCTAGCACCTTCTTGGCGCCTTTAGACTCCAGGTAGGATATCAGGCCCTCCATCCTCTCGGGGGTGCGGTGGAACAGGTTGACCTCGATCTTGGCGGGGACGGCCTCCGCGAGTGCGATGAGCCTCTCAGCGTCCAAGGCGGCCGCGTTCCCGTTGACGCAGACCACGGGGTTCCTGGCCCTGAGGAGGAATGCGGCGGCGGCCTTCTCAGCGTCCAAGGCGGCGTCGGTGCTCTTTTCGCCCATCAGGTAATCGTATGCCTCTCCGCGGCCGTGGGAGATCAGGCCGGTGGGCGTGACCAAGCCCCTCTCGACCATCTCCGCAAGACGCTCCCTGGTCATCAGGGACTTGTATCTAGGATGGTCCTTGGGGATGTCCATGGACGCAATACCAGCACGCTCCTTTTTATCTGTTTCATCGGAGAACAACGGCAAACAAGATATCGTGAATGCGCGTTGGACCGCCCATGCCCGAGATCCGCATAGTAGTAGTCGGAGCGAAGTTCGAGGGGAACGTAGGCGCGATAGCCAGGTCGATGGCGAACTTCGACCTGAAGGAGCTGTACCTTGTGAACCCCTGCGAGATCGGGGACGACGCTTACCGCAGATCGAAGCACGGGTCCCAGATACTGGACGAGGCGAAGGTCGTTTCCAGCTTCGAAGACGCGGTGAAAGACTGCTTCCTGGTGGCCGGGACCAGCGGCGTAACCACCAAGGGGGACAGGAACTACACCCGCGTCCCCGTGCCTGTGCGCGAGTTCGCGGAGCACTGCAGAGGATACCCGGAGAGGATAGCGATCGTGTTCGGAAGGGAGGACATCGGCCTACTGCAAGAGGAGCTGAACCTCTGCGACGTGCTGATCACCATCCCGACCGGGGAGAGGTATCCCATACTGAACCTGTCCCATGCGGCCAACATAGTCATGTACGAGTTCTTCCAGGCTGAGAACGTCCCCCGGAGGCCGGAGCCTGCGGACCGCGATGAGAAGGAGCGCATGTTCGGGTTCTTCGCGGACCTCATGGACTCGATCGATTACCCGCCGAGCAGGAGGGAGATGACGCAAGTCATGTTCAGGAGGATGATGGGGAGGGCGGTCCCCACGAAGTACGAGTACAACACAATGATGGGCGTTTTCGGCGACGCGTCGAAGATAATCAGGAACGGGAAGCCCTGGGAGAAGAAGCGATCGGGGGCTCCAGACCGAGAAGAACACCACCATCTTGGTGCCTTCCCTGTCGTTCCTGCGGACGATGTCAGGAACCGTCCCGGTCATCTCCGCCACCTTGTCGTAAATCGCGTCGGACTCCGCCTCGCCCAGATCGGAGCTCACCGCGACCACAATTCCGCCCGGGGATTCGTCCCCGGAGGCCGTTATGGCCTTTTCGACGGCCTTCACCGGATTTATCTCGGACACGTAGGCGAAGGTGTAGACCTTGTCGAAGAAGGTGCTGAAGAACGGCCCCGTGAGCAGGTCGGCGATGCACTTGACCGTGAAGATGATGGAATGGGCGATCATCTTGAACGTGCTGTTGACCCTGACGTCCGGGCACATTCTCACCACGCTGTCCTCGTCTAGCACATACATGCGGTCGGACGTCTCGGACACCTTCCCCAATGCGCCCTGGGCCAATCTGCGGCGGGACGCCTCGAACGACAACGGGATCCCTATCACGGATATCGTCCTGCATCCGCATTCCCTGGCGCACCTGAGCACCACCGGCACCATCCCGGTCCCCGTGCCTCCGCCGAAGATGGAGAACACCACCACGGCCTTGTAGCCCTGGAACGCCTCCTTGATGGCGCCCATGTTCTCGAAAGCGATGGCGGTCGCGAGCTCGGGATCGCCGTAGCACCCCTCCATCCCGGAAGGCGCCAGCGGTATGGTGCTGCTGTCGTTGGTGTTGATGAACAGGACTGGGACTCCGAGCACGTCCTCGGCCTCGGCGAACACCCTGCGGCCGGAGCCTCCGCATGCGACGACCAGGACGTCCTTGCGAAATGCCTCTGCGGTCTCCTGGTCGGCCATGGTCACACCAGAGTCCA
>JAFZXW010000100.1 GCA_017616575.1 Candidatus Methanomethylophilaceae archaeon | reverse complement strand
CTAGCCGAACCATCCCCCATACGGCGTAGCATCGCCGCTGGCGTATGATCTAGCACACGTCCAGGTTTCGTATGAGCGGCAGTCATCGGGCCGCGCCCGCTCTCATCCTGACGGGGCCCTGTGCCTCTTCCCCGGGCCAGCATGGCTGTCCGGGTGCATGAATTGTCTCGCACGCTTGTGTCGTGCAGTCGGGGCACTACTATGTACTATATAAAATTTACCTGACTCTGAATGCAATCTCCTGCCCGTTTCCCTGACAATCACAGATGTGCATGAGTGTAATCGTCAAAATGATGTTCTATCTGCGACCAAAACGCTTTGAATCCGATGTCTTCCCCCGTGGAAAACCTGACCGTCCTCCGGATACCGTTTTATCATATCCCCCCATGGGGCGGAACGGCGGCGCCATGCCGCGAGCGAAGGTGTTCACATCAGCGACATTGTGAAGATAGGATACATGGGGATCCCGTTCTCCAACAGCGAGGAGATGGCCATGACGTTCTCCAAGAAATTCGACCTGAGGGACGTCGAGCTGGTCCCTCTGATGAGCGCCAAGAACGTCCTGGACGCGTTGAGCGTCGGCAAGGTCGACTACGGGGTTTTGGCTATTGAGAACAAGACCGCCGGCAGGGTCATAGAGTCCGAAGAGGCCAAGAAAAGCATCAGGGGCCTGATCGAGCTCGACACCATGTGGTCGCCCATACACCATTGCGTTTTCAAGAGGAACAAGGACGAGAAGGTCCTGAGGCTCGTCTCCCATATCCAAGCCCTCCAGCAGTCCGCAGGCCACCTCCGCGAGCTTTATCCTGGCGCCGAACTCCAGGAATGCGAGGACACCGCCTATGCCGCGGAGATGCTGTCGAAAGGGATGCTCCCCCCGGGATCCGCCGCGGTCTGCAGGAAAGACACCGGGACCCATTACGGGCTGTTCCTGGACAGGGAGAACGTAGAGGACGACCCGGACAACATGACGCTGTTCTCGCTGGTCAGGCTGGAATGACAGGTCCTGGTCCATGACTGCGATGGCTGCCATGGCCTCCACGACGCTCACGGCGCGGGGGACCACGCACGGGTCGTGCCTTCCCTTGACCTCCACGTAATCGTCGCACATGCGCTCGAGGTTGACCGTCCTCTGCCTCTTGGAAATCGACGGCGTGGGCTTGAAGGCGACGTTGAACGTCAGGGGCATCCCGTCGCTCATGCCGCCGCAGACGCCCCCCATGTTGTTGCTCAGGGCGCTGATGCGGCCGTCTTTCATGCAGTACTGGTCGTTGCTCTCGGACCCCCTCATGGCCGTGATGCCGAACCCCTTACCGAACTCCACTCCCTTGACGGCGGGGATGGAGAACATCATCCTGGCGACGGAGACGTCCAGCGCGTCGAACCAGATCCCCCCGAACCCTATCGGGAGGCCGGTAACCATGCATCCTACGACGCCTCCGACGCTGTCCCCGTCGGCGGACGCGGCCTCGATCTCGCCGGCCATGGCCTCGTCCAGGGACGCGTCGGCCGCGCGGGTGCGGAACGCCTTTGAGCGTTCTATCTCCTCGAAGCCGCGGTCGGCCGGGTCGACGACCTTCCCTATGCTCCTCGAATAGGCGGCGACCCTCACCCCCTTGGCCGCGAGGTACTGCTGTGCGACGGCGCCTGCCGCCACCAGCGGGGCGGTGAGCCTGGCTGAGAACTGCCCCCCGCCGCTCACGTCGTAATCCTTGAATTTGAACAGGGCAGGGAGGTCCGCGTGCCCCGGCCTGGGGGTGACGTCCAGGCCGTCGTACGACGAGGAGCGCCGGTTGCGGTTCATTATCCTGATGGTGACCGGGCCGGCGACCTTCCCGTCCTCCAGCCCGTCCTCGAAGATCACCTCGTCCGGCTCTTTCCTGGGGGTGCCTATGCCTTCTTTCGGCTTGCGGAGCTCCATGGCCCTGGACACGCCGTCGAAGTCGATGGCCATCCCCACGGGCAGGCCTTCCAAAATGCACCCTACGGACTCGTCGTGACTCCTTCCGAAGAGCCTCAGCACCAGCTTGTTGCCAACCGAATAGGTCTCCATGTCGGCACCTCGCCCCCAGAGAGCGCATCTGCTCCACGAAGCCCGGATACGACACGTTCCAGCAGCCGTCGTCCTCCATGGACACGGGGCCGTCCGAAACGATTGACGCCACTGCGGCCGACATCATCAGCCTGTGGTCCCCTCCGTGCTCGATCCTTCCTCCGCGGAGTCTTTCGACGCCCCGGATGACGCACCCGTCGTCGGTTCCTTCGATGTCGGCGCCGAGGGCCCGGAGCATCCTCTCCACCGACGCTATCCTGTCGCTCTCCTTGAACCTCAGCTGGGGGGCGCCGTAAAGCCGGCTGACGCCGTCCGCGGTGCTCAGTAGGACGGCCACTATGGGGAACAGGTCCGGAATGTCGGACATGTCCACGTCGACGGCCTTCGGACGGCCTGCGCGCCGGCAGGAAAGCGCGCCCCCGTCCATGCGCACCTCGCAGCCGCACGAGCTGAGGATGTCGGCTATCCTCCTGTCGCCCTGAGGGTCGTCCATGTCCAGGCCTTCCACCGAGGCCTCCCCGCCGAGCGCCCCTGCGACCAGCGGGAACGCGGCGGACGAGAAGTCTGACGGGACGCGGTAGTCGCACGGGACGTACCTCTGCGGCTCCACATGGTAGCCCTGGCCGCGGCGCTCCACATCGACGCCGAACGCGCGCATGACCGCCAGGGTCACGTCCAGGTAAGGGCGGGAGGCGGCCCTCCCGGTCACGACGACGTCCATCGGCCTTCCGACCAGGGGGGACATCATCAGCATCGACGACACGAACTGCGAGCTCATGCTGCCGTCGATGGTCACCGTATCGCCCTTCACAGGGCCTTTGATCGTGATCGGGGCCTTCCCGCCGTTAGACCGGCACTCCACGCCGCATCCGGACAGCGCGTCCAGAAGCGGGCCCATGGGCCTCCTCCTGATGGACTCGTCCCCGGTTATCGTCGTCTCGGAATCGAACAACGCCGCGATCCCCGACATGAGCCTCATGGTGGTCCCCGAGTTCAGGACATCTATCGTCCTGTCGGGCGCATGGATGCCGCCCGAATCCACCTCCAGCCTCCCGTCGCGGAGCTCCACGCGGGCGCCCATGGACCGGACCGCCTCGACCGTCGCCTTGATGTCCAGGGAGCAAAGCGGGTTGGAGATCTCGCACCTCCCTCCCGACAGCGCCGCGGCGAGTGCCGCCCTGTGGGTGTAGCTCTTGGACGGGGGGACCTGCGCCCTCCCGCTTATCCTTCCG
>JAFZXW010000099.1 GCA_017616575.1 Candidatus Methanomethylophilaceae archaeon | reverse complement strand
GTCGGGAAGCAGGTCGTCGTGCTCACTTGGGGCGTCGAGAACGCCACCCCCGAGGAGGTCGTCGCGGAGATCGAGGATCACGCCAAGACCATCGGCCGCAACGAGAAGGAGAGGGACAAGACCGACCACAGGCTCGTCGCCAACTACCGTGTGGCCAACAAGAAGATGGAGTCCGACCCCTCGGTGAAGGACGAGATATCCTCCATGCTGAGAGGTTTCGAGGCAGGGGACCGCACGGTCATAGACACCGTGAGGCACACCGCCGAGATCATGCTGGACGGCCTCAGGGAGACCCTCTCCGCGATAAACGTGGAGCTCGACAGGTACACCTGGGAGTCCGGATACATCGCAGACGGGTCCGCCAAGGACGTCGTGGAGAGGCTCAAGAAGACCAAGTACGCCGGCACCACCGACGACGGCGCGTGCTATGTCGAGCTGAAGGATTTCGGCGTCCAGGGGAAGAACACCAAGTTCACGTTCACAAGGTCCGACGGCACAACGCTGTACACCACCCGCGACCTCGCCTACCACCTCGACAAGTTCACCCGCGCGGACCGTCTAATCGACGTTCTGGGAGAAGACCAGAAGCTCGGGTCGAAGCAGCTCTGCTGCGCCTTGGAGATGCTCGGGTGCGACAGGATGCCGGAGCCTCTGTTCTACGCTTTCGTTTCTCTTCCTGAGGGGAAGATGTCCACCAGGAAAGGCGTCGTAGTTTATCTCGACGACCTCATCGACGAGGCCGTGGCCCGCGCTTACGCCGAGATATCCAAGCGCCGCGAGGATCTGTCCGAGGAGAGGAAGCGGGAGATCGCCAAGACCATCGGCGTCGGAGCCATCAGGTACAACATCGTCCGCGTCCAGCCTGAGAAGCAGCTGGTCTTCAAGTGGGAGGACGCGCTCAACTTCGACGGGAATTCCGGACCTTATCTCCAGTACGTGCATGCGAGGGCGTGCAGCCTGTTGAGGCGCGCCGGGAAATTCGAGCGCGACACCGACCCGTCCAAGCTCATGGACGAGTTCGAGGTCAACCTTGTCAAGGTCCTGTCCAGATACGAGAGCGTGCTGAAGGCCGCCGGGAACGACAAGAAAGTCCATCTCCTGCCGGCTTACGGCCACGACCTGGCGTCCGCGTTCAACCAGTTCTACGCCGTCGGGTCCGTCCTGAAGGCCGAGAGCCTCAGGAACGCCAAGCTGACCCTCGTGGACTGCACCAGGGTCGTCCTCGCCGACGTCCTGGACTGCCTCGGGATGGGCGCCCCCGAGGAGCTGTGAGCATGGAGATCCGTCCTCCGAAGATAAGGGACATCGAGAAGGTCCGCGAGCTGGAGCTCTCCTGCATAAAGGAGTATTTCGCCGAGACCATCGAGAACAGGTGGGAGGACCTCCCCAAGGAGTGGAAGGATAACCTGGGCGCCAGCAGCAGGAACCACCTCAAGGCCTATCTGGACGGCGGGCTGAGCTTCGTCGCCGAGGAGGACGGGGAGATCATCGGCTTCATCTTCGCGCAGATGCTGCATCACATCTGCGACGAGGACAACCTGCTCTGGATAGAGAACATGGGGGTCCACCCGTACTTCAGGCGCAACGAGATAGGCTACCGCCTCCTCAGGGAGTGCGTCCGCGCCGGGAGGGAGCAGGGGGCCGCCGTGGCGCACAGCATGATACAGGAGGACAACGCCCCGTCCATCCTGCTCCACAAGAAGCTCGGGTTCTTCATGGACCGCCGCCAAGTAGCGCTGCTGGACCTGAGGGACCCGAAGCTCAGGCTTTGACCCTCTCTATCCGCCCGGGATCCCGGGACCGGTAAAAAAGACAGGGCCGGAGCCCTGGAAACCGTTTCACTCCTTCTTGTTCTTTTCCGAGAGGTATCTCTTCCTCTCGGTGCTGGGGGCGGGCTCGTCCTTTTTGGAGGATTTCTTGGCCATCTTGGCTTTCCTCTCCTCTTCCAGCTGCTCGAAGGTCATCTCGTTCTTCTTCTTGGGGGTCTCGCGGATCTTGATGTATATGATGATGGCTACCGCGATGACCGCGACGATTATCACCACGTAGGTGGTCCAGTTGGACAGGACGTTCTTCTCCACGGTGACGTAGACGGTGAAGTGCCCCGTGCCGTCGAACTTGTTGCCCTGGTCGTCGGAGGTGCAGTAGACGTCCAGGTTGTACGACCCGGCCGTCGTGAAGCTCTTCATGTCGACGGTCACTTCGGTGATTCCGTCTGCCTTCACAGGGTAGTCCGTGGCGGTCCCGACGGTCTTGTCCCCGTTCTTGACGACGACGTCTATGGTGCAGTCGGTGTCGGAGGTGTTCCTCACCTTGAAGTGGATGGAGCCCCCGTTGAACGTGTCGAACTTGGCGTCGGACCCCGTGTCGGTGACGGAGAGCTCCGCGTCGGATTCGAACGCGGGGACGGCCAGCACCGCCAGCAAGGCGGCCAGCGCGACTATTGTCTTCAAGAATCTCATCTGAGCACCTCAGGTCACGATCTCCTCGATGCGCTCCTGCTCTATGGCGCGCCTGATCTCCATCGAGAGCCTCCTTCCGGAGGACATCTCCTTTCTCCACAGGGTGTTCCCGTAGGGGTGTCCGACGGACATGTGCACGTTGGTGCCTCCGCCGATCCTCGGGGCCACGTCATAGATGTGGAATTTCAAATCCTTGTCCACGCAGGTCTGCAGGCAGAACGGCCCGATGATCCCGGGGTCGTAGAACTTCTTGGTCGCAGCAACGTACTTCTCCGCGAGCTCGAAGGCCTTGTCGAGGAGCGATTCCCTCAGGGTAGCG
>JAFZXW010000098.1 GCA_017616575.1 Candidatus Methanomethylophilaceae archaeon | reverse complement strand
GGAGGAGGACGGGAAGATATTCGTTTACAACGAGGAGAACTCCGAGAAGGTGTGGACGGAGGTCGTCACTGTGGGTGACGGGATAGAGCTGTTCGGCTTCTTCAGGCTTTCAAAGGACGGAACCAGTCGACGGGAAGCAGGCATCCGCTTTATGCCAGCCTAGCCATCCATAGCTATGATCTTTTGGACAGTAGTCTACGTCGGGACCGTTTTCGTTCGAAGAGCTCGAATTGACAGGCATAAGCAGGCCGTTGCCACGACAGAAACGGTGAAGCTGCACAGAGACTTCAGCATTCAGGGGTTTATCGTCATCTGTCGGGCTTGTATCATCGAAGGGCGGCCCCTGCCACTCAGCTCTACAATCGTGTGATGTATTCCAGGATGCGTAAGGGAGGGTCCAGGCTACACGGATTCCATGCAAGCTAGTACGTTTCTCCATTCTCGTTCCTATATCGCACGAGCAGCAGCAATGTGCCGACGACAATCCCTGCCAGACCAACGGCGCCCCGCTTGGATAATTCCTCTTTGAGTACCAGGAAGGAGAACGCCACCGTGACCAGTATGCTTAGCTTGTCTATGGGGACCACGATGCTGGCGGGGCCGGTCTGCAACGCGCCGAAGAAGAATAGCCAGGAAGCCCCGGTCGCCAGTCCGGAGAGGATCAGGAATGTAGCGTCCCTGCGGTCTATCCCGCGGACGGCCCCCCGCTTCCCGGCCACGAAGACCATCGCCCAGGACATCGCCAAGACAACCACGGTTCTCACCGCCGTCCCGAGGTTGGAGTCTATCCCCTCCATTCCGACCTTTCCGACGATCGAGGTGAGGGCCGCGAACACCGCCGATCCGAGTGCGAAGAGGAGCCATCCGTGCCGTTCGGTCTTAATCTCCTTCACGTCCTTCTTCTCTATCATCAGCATCGTCCCTACGAAGATGAGGGCGGCTCCCGCGGCTCCTATGGCGGATACGGATTCGCCGAGGAGGATTATCGCCAAGGCTATGCCCATGACAGTGCTGGACTTGTCCACCGGGACGACCTTGTTGACGTCGCCCATCTGGAGCGCCTTGAAGTAGCATAGCCAGGACGCCCCCGTCATCAGGCCGGATAGCGTCAAGAGGCCCCAAGACTCCAAGCTCATCGAGGGCAGCTGCGTATACGATCCGCCGATGGCCACTATCGCCCAGGAGAACACGACCACCACCGCCGTGCGGAGCGCCGTGGCCACGGTGGAATCCACCTTCTGTAGGCCGCATTTGGCCAGTATCGACGTCAGGCCGGCGAACGCCGCCGAGCATGCCGCAAGAATCAACCACATTCCATCCACCTGCGAGGGGCATCGCCTCGGTCATGTCAGCGTGCTTTTGCGTGGCGTTGATGACGTGGCCGATTATGATGATTGTCATGTTTTCAGGCAGACGCCCTTTCGATCTCATACATGCGAGGGTGCTTTCATGACGAACCTGGTAGTAGGCGTGGAGGGGCTCCTAAGAACAAAGGTGTCTACGAGTATGGGTTCACGGGATGTTTACCGGCGCCCGCCTTCGCATATCATTTCGGGTTTCGAAGGCTTCAAGGCCCTACGCTTTTTCCGATTAGGACAGGAAACGGCGGAAAGAATATTGCTGTACCAGACGATTCCGTGCGCGAGGGCCTATGTTCGGCAAAAACAGCGACGAGAAGATCGACGGCAAAGATTTGAAGAGGTATTTCGAGTCGGGCCCGCCCGTCTGCGGGGGCACCGACTCCTACCGTGACCAGAAGGCTCCCAAAGAGATAGTCTCGAAGGACATGACGCTCTTCGAGGCAGGCACTTCCTTGTTCACTCTAGTGCTCCCTCCGGACAAGGATTCCAGCTCCAGGCTGTGGTACATATCCGCGTATGCCGCGTATGCGGACAAGGGCTCCTTCGTCTACCTGTCGAAGTCCACGGAATGCAGGGGTCCCGCGAAGTCCTCGTGGGCCTTGGTCAAGAGGGACGTCCTCCCGGACCTGGTGAGGCTGGTAGACGAGGCCGACCTGGCGAGGAGCAATGGATGCCATTCGACCACCCACGGCCTGCCGGAGGACTTCGGCGGGAGGGTCTTCATAAAATACGCGAGCGGCGAGAGCATAAGCTTCTCGAACAACCAGTCGCCGATCATCGCCTATGACACCTGCGTGAGGATGGCCGACCTGTTCGAATCGTTCATGGGGGAGGAGAGGGTCGCGCTCAAAGATCTGTCCGGGCTCAAGGAGATCCGCTTCCTGGAGGAGCGCGACAACGGAGGGTTCACCAAGGCCATCCTGGCGTTCAACGCGGACGGGACCGGCACCAACAGGAAGTCCATGCGTTTCGACGGCCCCACGGTCTACGAGAGCGAGAAGCCGGTGGACGCGGAGACCATGTCAAAGATAAAGTCGGTCATAGAGCGCTGCGGCATGCTGGCATGGTCCGGGCTTCCCGACAGCGGCTTCCCCAAGATTTCGAAGAAGTCCATGTCGTTCGTCTTCGACGACGGCGAGACGTTCACGGCGGAAGACGGCAAGGAGCTCCCCTACGCCATCGGCAACGGGTTCTTCGCCATCGAGCTCGAGGTCACCACGAAGCACTGACGGCGGCAGGATCCGAATGTCTAAGGAAGCGAGAGCGGCTTCGAAGCGATTCAATGACGTCGGACCAGGACTTGATGGTCTCTTGGGAAGGCGGCTCGTGCTCGGGGAGAGTGTATGCGGTGTCGCAGAATTTAGAAATGCGGATGAGCGTCTCCCCTGTACTCGCGTCGATCGATCCGTTCTCGACGCACTTCCGGATCGGGACGTCCAGGGGCCCGATCAACACGTCCTCGCCTAAAAGCTTCCTAAGCTTGCCTTCCAGCCTTATCCTGTACTGGCTTCCGGAGCATATCGTAAGCGGCCCGTTGAAGTATGTCTCGGTCATGAGGCGTGGATTCGTCGGACGGTTTATAAAGGCGTGGGGAAAAGGGACCGAATTCAATGAAAAACGGCTAGAATCGTCTTGATTGTTGCATATATGGGCCTCAACCGAATCGGGGAATTATTTGACGGGTTGCTGTCGTATAGATGTCGGAAGGAAATCGAACGGTTTTATTGGAAGACCGTTATTAATCAACGCAAGATAATCGCGAGCATCGTTCCGAAACGGAACGGGCCATCAAGGAAGTATTAGAATTTGAGAGGGGCCCGAAGGCCCCATGAACAACGGAGGCTTCTGCCAGAACAATTCTGGCTCGCTCGTTCATCGGGCGGTGCCAGCCCCTGTGCAATCGAAGGGAGTCTTGCCGTTGATCGATGTCGATGTACCTGCATTCGTGTAATCGCTTGCCATTTTAAGAACGGTTATCGAAGCGTTGGCCATTTCAGATTCATCCTCCCCTGTATTTAGTATTACGAATAATAAAAAAGTATGTAATATATTAAATTAACTATAAGGGGCATGTTCGATATCAAACGGTTGCTTTAACAGAGGCAGCCGTCTTTGTTATCGAGTTTTTGGAGAATGAGTCTGCATGGTACCTTCCATCATGCACATAGATTGTCTGTTTGCGTTTGTGGTGTCCGTAGGGCAGGCCTTTCAACGGAGGCTCGGCCGAGGCCGTCCCAATCCGTCAGTAACTATTATCCGTCAAGCAGACAGTAGTTAGCCGTGCGCTCTTCGAGTCTCGTCCTGATAGTCGTCGCTGTAATCGCGTTGATTCTGGCATTCACATGCGTTTCGCAAGGTGGCTCCGACGACGAAGAGGGGGATGCGTCCTTCGTCATACTCCATTCGAACGACATCCATTGCAGTTTTTCCGACGGCCTCGGCATATCGACCCTGAAAGCGCTGAAAGATTCTAAGGTCGCTGCCGGGGAGACCGTGTTCATGGTCGACGCCGGGGACTTCCTCCAAGGGACTTCTTACGGGGCGGTCACCCAGGGCAGGTCCGCCGTCGAGGTCATGAACGCGGTGGGGTACGACGTGGGGGTTCCCGGCAACCACGAGTTCGACTACTCCCTCTCGCTGCTGCTGGAGAGGACGCCGGAGCTGAATTATTCGATCATATGTTCCAACCTGACGTACGCGGACGGGGTCAGCGTGTTCCCGGAATACCTCGTCCTGGAGAAGGGCGGCGTGAAGATCGGCTTCTTCGGCCTCCTGACGCAAAAGACCATGACGTCCGTCAAGACGGGATACATGGGCGGAGCCGTGATAACCGACCCCGTGGAGGCCGCCGCCAGGATGGTGCCGCTGCTCCGCGGGATGGGCGTCGACATGGTTGTCGCCATAGGGCACTTGGGGGTGGAGCACGGGACCATGACATCCGACGAGGTCTGCGGCAAGGTGCCAGGCATAGACCTGTTCATAGACGGCCACAGCCACACCATGATGGAGCACGGGGAGGCTTTGGACGGGACCGAGCTCATCCAGAGCGGGACCGTGATAGCCAGCGCCGGCAGCTATTGCGAGGCGTTCGGGGTGGTGACCGTGACCAGGGACGGGATAGACGCCGCGCTCTACCGCGGGGAGCCTTTGTATGACGCAGACGTGGCGGAGGCGATGGAGAGGGTCGACGAGGAGGTCTCGTGGATCCTGGGGGCGGAGGTGGCGTCCACCGAGGTGCGCCTGAACGGCGACAGGATCGACATTCGCACGGGGGAGACGAACCTCGGGGACCTGATTGCGGACGCCTTCCGCTGGTACGGGGGAACTGACCTGGCCCTGGTCAACGCCGGGGGAATCCGCAGCAGCGTTGAAGCCGGAGAGGTCACCTTCGACGATGTGTACTCGGTGCTTCCCTACTTCAATTCCTTGGTCAAGCTGCGGGTCGAGGGGAGGAGCCTTTACGAGGCCTTGGAAAGGGCCTACGTCAATCTGGACACTCTCGGAGGGGGCCTGCTGCAGATGTCCGGCATGACCGTCACTTACGATCCCGGCGCGGAACCCGGGTCGAGGGTAGTATCCATATGCGTGGACGGGAAGGAGGTGGAGGCCGATTCCGTTTTCACTTTTTGCACTACGGATTATGTATCAACTGGAGGGGACCGGAATCCCGCCTTCGCAGGATACGAGTCAGAGCCGGTCGGGGACGAGGCGGTCGCGTTGGCTGAATACCTGGGGTGCTTGGGCACGGTGACGGCGGCGTCGATCGAGATGGGCAGGCAGACTCCTATATGATTTCCGCAGCCCAAGTTTGCTAGGAACGCATGTATAGGCGGCCTTGCATGGAAATCCATGCCCGGAGGCTCTTTCTTGCACAATGCTGCAGACGCCGCAGAGGGGGACGCGCACGGGGACATGGACTAGACCCTGGCGGGGAGTTCGAGTATATAAAGAGCATATAAAGAAAGATGGAGCCACTTGAGGAATTCGAATCCCCGACCTGCTGATTACAAGAATCGCTGCGTTCTTCTGTTTCTTACCAATCGTCACAAATCATTGTTTTCATCTTCCATAAACGTTAATAATCTTCCTATTTGTTCGCATACATGATACATCATTCAGATCATTCTTGGAAAAAGATCGGAAAAAAGTGATTTTTCGGGGGAAGATTTTCCAACGGCGCGTCCGCATATTTCCAGTCAATATGAAATGATACGTTGGTGGAAATCCGCCTTATGGCGTGTCCCCAGGCCTTTAATTCTTCGTGTCCTGTCCGGCCGTTTCTGTCGTTCTGAAATTCCGCTTCGCTGCCATTCATGATCGGAATCAGCTGGAGGCTCCGGCTGCCGAGGCTGGGCAGGATGTAGGGCGACTTCCATGTGGGAAGCGCTCTCGCCCGGGCATCCTCCTCCCCAGCCCGCTTGCAATCGCTTGCACGACGTCGGGCCCTATTCGGCTTTGCTGGAGCGCGGCGCCACCGCCTCAGTCCGGATTCAGGAAATCGACGATTCTTTCCACGGTGGCGCGGAGTTCGTCCCGGTATTCGCAAGGGTCATATCCGGACTCCCCGAGGACAATGC
>JAFZXW010000097.1 GCA_017616575.1 Candidatus Methanomethylophilaceae archaeon | reverse complement strand
TGCCCGTCGGAGTGGTCATGTCCTTCATCGGCGGCCCCTTGTTCCTGCTTCTGGTGATGAGGATGAGGCGCGAGGTGATCGGGTGATCCCGTACGAGTCGTTCCGCAAGGACTACAAGTCGGGCGTCAACCGCAGGGTCCTCATCCTTCTGGCGATATTGGCCATGGCGATAGTCGCGTCGTTCTTGAGGATAGCGTTCGACCAGTACAACATTGATTTCTTCGAGGCCTACAGCGTCCTGATCGACCATCTTATGGGGGTCCCGGTCGCCAACGAGACCGACGAATACGTCATTTGGGAGCGCACGACGCCGCGCGCGATAGCGGTGTTCGTCGTCGGGGCCGGGCTGGGCGTCTGCGGCGCGGCCATGCAGAGCACTTTGAAGAACCCCTTGGCGGACCCTTACATGACCGGGATTTCCTCGGGGGCGAACTTCGGGATATCCCTGGCTATCGTGTACGGCATATCCGTCATCCCGTTCCTGAGCGGCCAGGCGGGCATGATCGTCAACGCCTTCGCCCTGTCCCTGGTCCCTGCGCTGTTCATTGTCGGGGTCTCGATAGTGAAGTCCATCAGCCCGGCGATGATGATATTGGTCGGGGTGTCGGTGATGTACGTGTTCAGCGCGGCCACCACGATGCTGAACCTCATGGCCTCGCCCACCCAATACGTCCAGATATACACGTGGGCGTTGGGGACCTTGGGCAGCATACAATGGCAGCACCTGCCGTTCGTGATCGCCGCCTCGGCCATAGGGATCGTGTCATTGTCGCTGCTCAACGCCAGGCTCAACCTTCTGTCGTATACCGACAAGGAGTCCGTTTCCCTCGGCCTCAACCCCCGGAGGACCCGCATCATCATGATAATCATAGTGTCCCTGGTGACCGCGATCCTGGTCTGCTTCTCGGGCACTATAGGGTTCGTCGGGCTGGTGGCGCCGCACGTCATGCGTATACTCATAGGCTCCGACAACCGGTACCTGATACCCGCGTCCGCTTTCGGCGGGGCCCTCATGCTTGCGGTGGCCGATACCATCGCGGTCAAGATACTGCCTTCCGGGCTTCCTGTGGGAGTCATAACCTCCCTCATCGGCGGCCCCCTGTTCATTTACATACTGATCAGACAGCACAAGAAGATCTGGAGCTGAGACGATGACTGAATTGATTCTAGACAAGGTCACGTTCGGATACAGCGACGAGCGCGACGTCTTCTCCGACATAGACATCAGGATTGACAGGCCCCAGCTGCTGACGATCCTCGGGCCCAACGGGGTCGGGAAGTCCACCCTGATCCACTGCATAAACCGCATCCTCCGTCCCAAGTCGGGCAGGGTCCTGTTGGACGGCAAGGACGTCGCCGACTACCCGACGAAGGAGCTGGCCAAGATGATAGGGTACGTCCCCTGCTCTTCCGGGACCACTTTCCCGATGTCGGTGGCGGACACCGTGATGATGGGCCGTTATCCCCACAGCGGGTCCAGGAGGACCGAGAAGGACCTCCGCATAGTGTACAACTCCCTGGCGATGCTCGGTATCGAGGATCTGGC
This sequence comes from Candidatus Methanomethylophilaceae archaeon, assembly GCA_017616575.1. Taxonomy (GTDB): domain Archaea; phylum Thermoplasmatota; class Thermoplasmata; order Methanomassiliicoccales; family Methanomethylophilaceae; genus Methanoprimaticola. The sequence continues at coordinate 1,437 of JAFZXW010000097.1, read as the reverse complement.
CATGAGGTCGTTCGCGGAGCTTTCAGCAGGACAGCACCAGAAGGTCATGCTTGCGCGCGGGCTGGCCCAGGAGTCGGAGATACTGCTGCTCGACGAGCCCACGTCGAACCTCGACATAAAGCACCAGATGAACGTCACCAGGCTCCTCAAGGAGCTGGCCGACAAGCGCGGGATGATCGTTGTCATGATCTGCCACGACCTCAACATAGCCTCCCGCTACTCGGACCGCATCGTCATGCTTCACGATGGGAGGGTCTTCGCGGACGGCGCCCCCGACGAGGTCCTGACCAAGGAGAACATCAAGTCGGTGTATGGAGTGTCCTGCGAGGTGGTCGAGTTCGAGGGCAGTCCGCACGTGATGCTCTGCGACAGCGGGGTCGACCAGCTGATCGAGATGGAAGAGGCCCCGGACGCGACCCCCGTCCGAGGCTGAATTCACGTCGTCGTCTGGCGTTCAGGACGTCGTCCAGCATCCTGTGCAGCCCTTCCAGGCCCATCACCGACTTCGGGGCGATGTCGATCTGGTCCCTGCTGGGCATCGCTATGTCCACGCCCAAGGCGCAGGAGCCTTGCTTCTCCAGGAGCTTGACGAACGATCCGGGTCCGAAGAGGACGTTGGTGTACCCGGAGCCGAACTCCTCGTCCAGGGCCTGCTCGCATCCGATCTTCTCAAGCATCTTCCTTATCTTCTCTTCGAAGACCGGGTCGGACTCGGTTAGGCTGATGCTCTTCGGGTACATCTTCAGGAACCTTATCAGGAAGTCCGCCAGCGGATAGACGAGGGAGGACTCCCCTTCGATGGAGAACGTCTTGTAGTTCATGTAGTCCGCCTGTCCCACGGACGACTCCATCGCGCCTTTCACGGACTCCTCGTCTTTGGAAAGGGCCTCTAGCACGGGCGAGGGATCCGTTCCGAAATGCTCGGCTATGTTGGATATGAACGACCGCATGGAGCGATACCCTATAGGGGCGCCCATGTCGCTCACTATAGTCGGTATGCCGAGGACGTGCTCGTAGTGCTTCGACAGCATCCTGCAGTATTCGGGATGGATGCAGACGTTGAACTCCGCCTCGGAGGAGCGGGAGAACTCCTCCAAGGAGCATCCGGCGCCGATGGCGGCTATGACCTCGATCCCGATGGAGGAAAGCGCTTTGCGGAGCTCCTCGAGCATCCTGTGGTATCCGCGGCTGGTGAACGGCAGCCCGATTATGTTCGCAGTCATGCGCCTTTTACTGGACGGCTTGGCGAGCTTCTCGGCCATCTTGGTGAGGGTCGTGTCGAACCCCAGGGAGAACTTCTCGGACATGAACGACGAGTCTATGACTAGGGTCTTCCCGTCCAGCCCTTTCGCGAGGACCTCGTCCTTCAGCTTGTCTCCGATGAGGGCCGCGCCGGGCGACTGGACTATAGTGGCGAATCCGGTCTCGTCCTGCTCC
>JAFZXW010000096.1 GCA_017616575.1 Candidatus Methanomethylophilaceae archaeon | reverse complement strand
TTCGTCTCGCTGTTCCTGCTCTCCCTCATATGCGCCTCCATTTCCACCATCAGCGCCCTCATGCACACCATCGGGGCCGCTGGAGGATACGACCTCTACGAGATATTCGAGTCCAGGAGGCAGGGCAAGGAGAGGGGTGCCGGGTCAGTCAGGCTCAGCAGGGTGGTCATCGTGGTCATGATGGTGATCGTGGTCGTCTACTGCTATGTGATGCCCAAGGACATCATTGCCAAGGCCACCTCTCTGTTCATGGGCATGACCGCGGCGGCGTTGCTCCCAGCCTATTTCCATGCGTTGTATTCCAAGAACCCCAGGAAGGACGCCGCCCTTGCTAGCATAGTGTCCGGGACCGTGGTGTACATATTCCTGGCGTTGTTCGTGAACAGCGGGATGAGCATCTTCCTGCCTATCTGCAAGATGATCACCGGGCAGGCCGTCCTGATGCCAGACAGCATGATAGCGTTCGTGGATCCGCTGATGATAGCGCTTCCGGTCTCGATAATCGTCATGGCCGCGGTCCTGGCCTTCCGCAAGAGGGCGGTGACGGCGCCTTGATTTGATATTCGACTTCCATATTTCAAATTAAACCTTTTTCCATCAATTATTTTGAAGTTTTTTGAGAAATAAAATATATTGTAATAAAGATTCGAACAATGGATTGATATGAGCCCTGATACAAGATATCATGGCCCTCTTTCGGTCTTAGAGCAGAGGCATATCATATCCATCCTAGTGTTCTTGGACCGTAACGGGCAGAGCAAAAGGACAGAGCTTTACAACGCCGTGTCGACGAACCCCAACATGCCCAAGAAGATCGACAGCCTCGAGAGTCTAGGTCTTGTCAGACAGATATCGGAGCGTTGCACGAACACCACATACGTCAGCCTTACCCCCAGAGGAACGGAGATAGTGGGTCTTCTCAGGCGCATGGAGGATGCCATGGAAGACCGACTGCAGTGGCCGTATGCCAACAATCTAAGTAGGACCTCGCGATGGACGGTCATGGCCTACGCCCTCGAACTCGTCAACGTATCCGTGAAACGCGAAGGGAGGTACATCCTGAAGTCCGTGGACCTCGTCATAGGTCAGGGGGAGAACGTGGCCGTCATCGGGCCCAACGGCTCCGGGAAGACCACCCTCATCAAGCTCCTGAGGGGAGACATACTCCCCTATTACGACGAGGAGAGCCCGGGGATCATCCGCATCTTCGGGCAGGAGAAATGGAACATCTTCGACATCCGCAGAAGGATGGGGGTGGTCTCCATGGACCTCCAGAGCAGGTTCCGTCCCGACACCACCGTCTTCGAGGTCATCTGCTCCGGGTTCTTCAACAGCCTCGACGTCTTCCGGGACAGCACGGTCACCGCCGACATGGCCATGGCGGCCTATGATGCGGCCGTGATGATGGGTGTGGAGCACGTCTTGGAGCGGCCGATAGAGAATCTTTCACTGGGAGAGATGAGGAGGGCCCTTATCGCCAGGGCCATGGTCACCGGCCCCGACCTCCTGGTCCTTGACGAGCCTATGACCGGCCTGGACGTGGTGATGAAGTCGAAGTTCCGCGCGATGTTCGACATACTGATCAAGAGCGGAGTGAGCATCGTCATGATAACCCACGACCTGTCCGACATCCCGGAGTCTGTCAAGCGCGTAATCATGGTCCGCGACGGGACCGTGTTCTGCGACGGGGGCAAGGAGGCGCTTCTCACGGACGGATAGGTCTCGGAACTCTACGGGGAAGATATAAAGGTCTACCGCGATTCCGGAACGTACGCGATGAACGTTGTCGGAGGAGCCAAATGAGATACGTCTGTCCGGAGTGCGGGTCCCAGATCGACGAGGACTCCGATTTCTGCCATGCATGCGGCTGTCTCAAATCCAAGGCATATCCCGTCGGAGACGTGGCGGCCGAAGGTACTTGCCCACGTTGCGGGAACCAGGTCCTTCCAGGCGAGCTCTTCTGCGGCAACTGCGGATGCCCTTTGAAGGCGCAGCCTCCTTTCAGCTTCTCCAAGAGGAGCATCGCGGCCATGATGCTGGCCCTGGTCCCGGGGTTCTTCTCCGTCTTCGGGCTGGGCCATCTGGTCATGAAGGAATGGATCAGAGGCGCCATGTTCCTTGCGATGACCGCCCTTTACTGGTACATGCGCATGGGAGCCGGCAGCAACGGCCTCCTCCTGATACTGTTGAGCATAGCGTTGTACATCTATCAGGCGTCCGACCTGTTCAGGGTCATAATGGCGAGGGGTCTCGGCAATGAGCGATTGGACCGAGAAGTACCGCCCCCGCACGCTGGACGGCGTCGTCGGGAACCCTTCGGCAGTCAACGCCTTGAGGGCCTGGGCGAAGAGCTGGTCCTCCGGGACGCCTTCCAAACGCGCCGTGGTCCTCATGGGGTCCCCCGGAGTCGGTAAGACGACGTCCGCAGAAGCCCTCGCCAGGGAGATGGGGTGGGACGTCGTCGAGATGAACGCCTCAGACCAGCGTTCCGCCGAGGACATTGAGAAGATCGCCCTCCGCGGGTCCATGTTCGACTCGTTCGGGGACGACGGCAGCTTCGGGTCCTCCGCCGACGGGAAGAGGAAGCTCATTATATTGGACGAGGCCGACAACTTCTTCGGCAAGGAGGACAGAGGCGCCGTCCCGGCCGTATCCAGGCTGATACGCGAGACCAGGCAGCCTATAATCCTCATCGTCAACGACTTCTACGAGCTCAGCAGGAAGTCCTCGGCCATCAAGAACGAGACCATGCAGATAACGTTCCAGCGCCCCACATCCGTGAGCATCATGAAGGCACTCAGGAACATCTGCAAGGGCGAAGGCATCGAGATAGACGACGATGCGCTGAAGGCCATAGCCGACAACTCCAACGGTGATGTCAGGGCAGCGGTACGCGATCTGGAATCCGTCAGTCTCGGAAGGACCAGGGTCACCGACGCGGAGACCTCGGAACTGTCCAACCGCATAGTTAGGAAAAGCATCTACGACCTGATGTACGCCACATTCAGGAAGAACGACCCGTTCGCGGCCCGCAGGATGATGATGGACATCGACGAGGAACCGAAGATGGTCATGTCCTGGGTGGACGAGAACCTGCCCATGGAGTACAGGGATCCGTCGGACCTCTACAG
>JAFZXW010000095.1 GCA_017616575.1 Candidatus Methanomethylophilaceae archaeon | reverse complement strand
GTCTATGATCAGCTACCTGGCAAGAATCGGGATGTACTCTGCGCTGGCCGGCAGCAACAACAAGAACGGCGGCGCGCTGGTCATCATGATCCTGATGGAGGTGACCCTGCCGATCGCGGCCATGCTGGTACAGCTCGGGGTGTCAAGGAGCCGCGAGTACCTTGCGGACGAGTCCGGGGGGAGGCTCACCGGCAACCCCATGGCCCTCGCGTCCGCGTTGAGGAAGCTGGAGTCCGGGTGTGCCGCGCCCACCAACACGTATCGCGAGAACGCTTACGCCAGCATGTGGATATCCAACCCTATAGCCAAGTCCTCGACGCTATCCAACCTGTTCAAGACCCATCCCTCGACCGCCGAGAGGATAGAGAGGCTCCAGAAGCTCGACATGGAGCTCAAGGGGCTCAGATGATCTTCTTCTCCTCCGCAGGGCTGTCCTGTGGAGGAGCTCTTTAAATATTAATTGCAAAAAATCAATTTTGTGCAAATAAGGAAAAAGATAATTGCACGGGTGCAAATAAGCGACAGCGGGAGGCTTCCGGGCCCGTAGACCAGGTCCACCGGCAAAACCCATGGCCAGATCCTCGGTTCTGTCCAACCTGTTCAATGCCCATCCCTCGACCGCCGAGAGGGAGGCTCCAGAAGCTCGACATGGAGCTCAAGGTACTGCGCCGATGAGGCCTCAGACGGTCCGGGACGTCACGCAGGTCCTCTTCTTGTGGAAGGATGTCCCGTAGAGCAGGGTCCTCCCCACCATGCCGTGCGCGTAATCCTTCTCGATCATCTGCCTCAAAGCGCTTTCCGTCTCCTTCTCTAGGGCGGGTCCGAGGTCTTTCCTGGAGCCAATGGCATCTGCGGGCGGCCTTTTCAGCTCCATGACTATGTTGGGGCCGTCCCGGCCGCATAAGCCGCCGATGCGTGCATGCGCGCTTCGGCTCACCGGCTCCCATTTGGCGAGCTCGTTGACCTTGGACAGGGTCGATCCCCTGCGGATCTCCTCCCGGGTCCTGTCCTCCCTCTCATGGACGTCCAGTGCGCGGTTGGCGACCTCGACGGCGGACTCCTTCGGGATGACGACGACCCCGGACTCGTCCCCGACTATCCAGTCGCCGGTGCGGACCCTCTGGCCGCCGACGGTCACCTCTATGCCGATGCCGCCGTAACCCTTCGGCTCCCCGGCGCAAGGGGCCACGGTGCGGGAGAACGCGGGGAATCCCAGGTCCCTGATGTCGTCGATGTCCCTTATGGCCCCGTCGATCACGATCCCGGCGGCGCCCATGACCATGGCGGAGCATGTGGCCAGCTCCCCCCAGACGGCCACGGGGGCGCCTCCCACGTCGACGACGATGACGTCGCCCTTCTTTACGCGGTCTATGGCTTCGACGGGCTTCGCCCAATCGCCGTTGGTGGTCTGGACGGTGAGGGCCCTGCCGACCATCCTCTGGCGGTGGGCCAGGGACTGCGGCAAGATGCCGGCCATGACGCCCTGCTTGTGGAAGGCGTCGGATATGTTGCACGTGGAAACCCTGGAGAAGGCCTCGAAGAGGTCCTCCTCGGTGTACTTCTTGGCGAGGTCGGTGGAGACCTTGGCGCCCGCCATGGATTTCTTGATGTCCTCGGCGGCCTTTTTGATGTCGCCGGTCTTGATGATCGCGCCCCCGACGATGACGTCGGAAGCCCCGGCCTCGACGTACTGGCCAGCGTTCTCCGCGGTTATCCCGCCTGCGACGGCGACGGGGACAGAGACAGCCGCCACTATTTTCTTCAGGATGTCTATGGGGGGCTCCTCCCCCCTCATCTGGGTGTCTATGCCCATGTGCAGGCAGATGTAGGCCACGCCCAGCTTCTCCACCTGGACGGCGCGGGAGACCTTGTCCGGGACGTTGATCATGTCCACCATGATGTCGGCGCCGTACTTCCTGCCGGCCATGACCGCCTCCTCGATGGTGGAGTCGTCCGCCAGGCCGAGGACGGTCACGACGTCCGCCCCGGCCTTGGCCATTATCTCGACCTCGAACGCGCCCACGTCCATGGTCTTCGTGTCTGCGATCAGCTTCCTCCCGGGGAACTCCCTGCGGAGCGTGCGGACGGCCTCCGCCCCCTCGCTTTTGATGAGCGGGGTCCCCGCTTCGATCCAGTCCGCGCCGCCGTCGACGGCCTCGTGCGCGATGACGACGGCCCTTCCGAGCTGCATCAGGTCCAAGGCGAGCTGCAATGATGGCATGGTGACGCGATGGGGGGACGGTTATATCATCTGTTGCATCCGGGCCGGCAAAAGTCATATCGTTGTTTCGTATACTATAGTGCATAGAGGTCGATGAGATGCCGTTCATAAAGGTTCAGAGGCTGGTCAGGAACGAGGACGGGACCGTTAAGTCCGGGAGCGCCGCGGTTATGGACTCCGTCTACGTGAAGGAAGGCAAATACCACTCCAAGCAGGTACTCAGGGAGAGCCTGGGGAAGGTCGTGGAGCTGGACGAGTCGAGGAGGAGGGGGATATTCAGGTCCCCCACCCGCGGGCTGGTGATCTACGACGCCGACAAGGACGAGTTCTCGGAGGCCTCCGAAGGGCAGACTATAGTGACGAGGAAGTCTTCCGGGAGGCATGTGGCCTTCGGGGACGCCTACGTGTTCCTGGAGACGGCCAGGAAGTCCGGGGTCCTGGAGCCTATGAGGAAAGCCGTGCCGGACGACGCCTCGTACGAGGGGATACTGTTCCGTGCCGCGAAGGAGTTCTCGTCACCGCGCATGCCTATGGAGGCGTTCGCCGCCCGCTCGTTCTTGCCGAGCGTTCTAGATTGCAAGGCGGCGGCTTCCCAGATGGGCTCCGAGGGGGCGAGGAAGAGGTTCTTCCAGCAGTTCTGCCCCGGGCGCCCGGAGACGGTCTCCGACGCCGCCATGTACGACGGTCCGCGGGTGATGCTTGGGACCTATGGGGGAAGGACCGTCTGGTGCGACGCCGTGATGGACCCGTCCCGCTGGTCCGCGCCCGAGGGCACGGGGCTGGCGGTGCTGTCCCAAGACTACGTCTCCCAGCAGCTGTTCAAGTCCTACGACCAGGACTCCGCCCTGACGTTCATCGCCGTCATGCCCGCGAGGAAGGGGCTTCCCTACAAGGAGGCGTGCCAGAAGGCCGCGAAGCATCTGGGCGAGAAGGACTGCGTGTATAGCCTTGCTGGAAGGGAGTACTTCGGGGTCAGGAAGAAGACGGAGGTATTCGGGAGGAAGGCTTATGCGTACGTGTACACGGACCTGGGGTCAGGGATTCCGCTGCCGACGTTCACAGTCCTGCTCTCGAACAAGGGCCTCTCCCCGGACGTGGTCATGGAGGCTTTCATGACGGCGCTGCGCTCGGAGGCCCGTGTAAGGCGGGACGTGGCGTTCGGGATGTCCTCGGAGGAGCTCCGCGGGTGTGTATTGCGTTCGATAGCGGCCCGCATCTTGCGCGACGGGGTGGCGGAGGCGTCCGAGGCCGCGGGGATGAAGCCGTACGAGCTCGCGGGATACGCCCAGTCCCTGATGTGCTCCATGGACGGCCGCGATATCCGCGTGGAGGAGCCGGGGGAGCCTGCGTCCAGAGCGTTCTCCACCATGGGGATACGCGTTCCGGAGAGGCTCGATGCGGATGCTTACAGGAAGTCCCTGCTGAATCCGTGATAGGTCGCCACTCAGCTCGCCCGTCTATCATCATGATCCAGCTCGAAAAACGATCATCACAGTGGCAGGCGGTCATGGGCGGACATGATGATAACGGTGTCGCATATAGCCTGGCGGTCGTCCCGCATCACCGGACCTATTCTTCGGATGTCGATGTCTCACTCGTTTATCGGTACGATGGATTCATCCTACAGAACTATCGCATAGGACGTTCTGGATATTTCCGATTACTCATGTAGGGGTCCCTTCCACAGGGGTTTTCGGACGCGTCCTTGAGCGCGGGGATTATCCCCGATTCGTGGCGTCTGAACAGAAGCACAGACGGCAGATTATATTGTGGGCGTCATGGATGTTTCTGTGCGATCGATCCATGTCGGAACCCGTGAAGCATGCACGCGCGTTTTTGAAGAATAAGGGTAAGATGGGGGCTGAAGCCCCTTGTTTATATTTGTTGGTTATCGGATGCTCAAAGCTCTCCTTCTTCTTCTTCTTCAATCACCGGGCCAGTGGCGAAGGGCCCGGTGAGCGGAATGTTGTAGGGGATGGACACGGTGAAGGGCTCGGGAAAGAGCTCGAGGACCTTGGCGGTCTCCCCGAGGACGAAGGCGTTGCCGTTGAGGGCCTCCGCGTAGTACTGGGTCTTGCCGTCCTCGTCGAGGT
>JAFZXW010000094.1 GCA_017616575.1 Candidatus Methanomethylophilaceae archaeon | reverse complement strand
TGAGGTCCGAGGCGCTCAGCTATGCTGGAGAGCATGAGGCCGCTGTTTCGGAAGCCTCTAGGCTTCTTTCTGAGCACCCTTCCGATTACAGTGTCCAGGTGCGCTACGTCTCCGCCCTTATGTCCGCCGGCAAAAGAAAGGAGGCGGTGAAGCATGTTCGCGACGGTCTTAAAAAGAAGACCGCCGACTCCAACGCTCTCGCCGGATATGCGATGTGGGTTTCCGGCAACGTCAAGTCTGCCGGCGCATACGCGTCCCGTGCGGTTCAAATGGACCCTTCGCACATAGGGGCGATGGAGACCCTCGGGCTGTGCCTGGCCGAGACGGGTGACGTTCCCAAAGCCCGCATAGTGGCAGGCGCGATTAACGAGATATCCCCTGGAGACAAGGCTGTAATCAAGATCCTCTCTTACTGCGAGATGAAGGAAGGGTTATGACGCCCTGTGCTTCCATCTTGATTTTATCCTGTTGACCCTCCAAAGCTCTTTCCAGAACGCGGGAGATAAAAACACGAGGGCGGTCAGGACCTCCAGACGACCGACCCACATCAGGATCATCATTATCGCCTTCACCAAATCGCTCACGTCGGCGAAGCTTCCGTTGGGCCCGAAGTCGCCGAAAGACGTCCCTAGGTTGCCTACCATGGCGATCGTTATCCCGACGGCGTCCTGGATGTCGAACCCGCACATCATTATCACGACCGACCCGACTATCAGGGTGGCCATGAACAGCATGAGGATGGAGAACGCGGAGAGCACTGCGGCGTGGTTGAGGGTCTGGCCGTCCACCCTGACGTCCCTCACGACGTTGGGATGAAGGGTCTTGCTGACGGTGACCTTCATGAACTGGTAGATGACGTTGAGCCTGGAGATCTTCACCCCTCCGCTGGTCGAGCCGGAAGACGCCCCGATAACGGCGACGACCATCAGGATGGTCAGGCACTGTGCCGGGAATACGGAGAGATCGGCGATCGTGAACCCGGAGCTGGTGCCTACGGACACGACGGTGAACACCGAGTCCCATAGCCCTTCCGCCAGCCCGTCCCACCCTTCCGTGAAAGATCCCTCGGAGTTCAACAGAAGCATCACGGCCATCACGCCCGAAACGGCTACAAACCAGAAGACGTTGAACCTGAATTCGGAGTTCCCCCTGTACACGCCCCTCTGGTGGTTCACGATGGCGTTGTAATGGAGATAGAAGTTCACGCCTCCCAGGAACATGAACACGGCCGTGACAGCTTGAACGTATATGGAGTAGCTGGCCAGGTTGTCGGCGGTGCAGAGCAGACCTCCGGTGGATATGGTGGCGAAAGTCATGCAGAGGGCTTCGGCGGGGCCCACCCCGAGCAGGACGATTATGATGTAGTTGACGACGGTGAAAAGCGCGTAGACTATGATGAACGATAACGCGGCCTTCTCTAACTTGAGCGAGTACTCGGAGGAGCCGGAGCCGGACAGCTCGTTCAGCAGGACGGTGCGCCCGATGCCAACCATAGGCAGGAGGTACATGAACAAGAGTATGACGGTGATTCCCCCGACCCACTGCGTGAAGGATCTCCATACCATCAGCGCCATGGGCATGGCGGACGCGTCCTCTATGAGCGTCGCCCCGGTGGTGGTGAAGCCGCTGACCGACTCGAAGAGAGCGTCCATCGGGCTGAACCCCAACAATAAGTAAGGGACGGTCCCCACAGCGAAGAGGACGAACCAGCAGAGCCCGATCAGGAGCAGACCGTTGGCCGGCCTGAACTCGCTGGCGTTCTTGAACAGGACGTACTGGCACATGCCCAGGGTCAGTAGCGGGATGGCGACCGAGAAGTAGGGGAGCGGGTCCTCGCCGAGGCCCAACGCCACGAACGTGGGAACCGCAAGGCATGCGGCCAGCATGGCCTCCAGTATCCCGAGGGTCTTGACGATGGTGCTGGTCCATATGGCATACCCGCCACGGTTGAGGATGGCCATCGCTCACAGCTCCGGGATGGCGTTCTTTCCGAACAGCCGTCTGAAATCGGATTCGCGCGTGAGGTTGGTGAACACGATGAGCTGGTCGCCTTCCTTGATATAGGTGTCGAGGTCGGTGTAGATCACCCTCTCTTGGCCGGCATCCGCACGGTACACCGCCACCACCCTTATCCCCTCGGGTATGTCCAGGTCTCCCAGGTACTTGTCGCAGAACTTGGATTCTTTTCCCACGGAATGCATGAAGAACAGCTCATTGCGGTTCCTCATCCTCATGAGGGCGACATCGTTCGGCAGTACGCAGTTGGTGATCTCGTTCGACACGATCCGATGATAGCTGACGATGGTCTCCAGCCCGGTATGGACGAAGATGTCCTTGTACTCAGGCTTGAAGTAACGGGTGATGACCTTCCTCGAGTTGTACCTCTCCGCGGACATGCACATGAGAAGGTTGGTGTCGTCCGAACCTGAGGCGACGACCACGCAGTCGGCCTTGAAAAGCTCCTCGGAGCGCTGGACCCTGGGGTCCTTATAATCTTCCCTGAGTATCATGGCCTCGGGGATGGTCTTGGCGAGCTCCCTGCATCTCTCCTCGTTGAGCTCCACTACGGTAACGAACCTCTTCTCTTTGTCTTTCAGAAGCATCTTGGCCAGGTTCGCGCCCATGATGGATCCGCCGAGTATGACGAACTGCACGGCTTTGATATCGACGCCCATGAAGTCGTTGAAAGCCTCCAACCCTTCCTCGCTGCCGAAGACGCAGATGCCGTCCCCAACCCTGACCTCCATTGTGTCCACGTCCAGCTTCAACTCGCCGTCGCGGTATATCCCGATGACGGAGCACTCTTCTGGAAGCCTGAAGTGGAGGACGACCTGGCCGACGACGGTGCTGTCGGATTTGACACGGTAAACCGCCACGCCCACGCCAAGTGAGTCCACGAATTCGAAATCGGTGGAGTTCTCCATGACCGCCATCTTGTAAATCTTTCTGGCGGTCATCATCTCCGGCGAGATTATCATGTCGACCCCGTCCGAACTCAGATCGATGCGGTAATCCGGGTGGTTCACGGAGGCCACTGTGAAAATGTTCCTGTCGTACCTCTTGGCCATCATGCATATGAAAAGGTTGACGGCGTCGTCCTTCAAAGTGGACACGACGGCCTCTGCGTTATGCTTCTGGATGGCCTCCTTCAAAACGCGGGGATTGGACCCGTCCTCGTGGAGGACCGAGACGTTGAGGCTGCTCTTGACCTTCTCTGCCATCATGGAGTCGCTGTCTACGACCAGCACGTCGTGTATGCCAGCGATGGTCTCGGCCGCCACGAACCCGACGCTTCCGGCCCCGATGATGACTACCCTCATGTGCCACCCCTCACCGCTTGGGCCAATAAATACTGTTTGACGCCTTTCCATATAATAAAAAAACCCAAGGGTTAAGTGCAACGTCAGGGATGAGCGGTCATGAGCGAAATTCCCAGGATGGCCCAGACGCCTTTGGAGAGATGGAAGAGGGTAGACGAGAACTTCTGGAAGGAGAACCGCACCTCCAAGGTAGACCAGGTGTCGGACACCGTCAGAGGGATCATCGACATGGTCCGCGACAAAGGGGACGCCGCGCTCATAGAGCTAGCCGAGAAGTTCGACAAGGTCAAGCTGAAGAGCGTCGCTGTCAGCCGCGAGGACATCGAGGAGGCGTACGAGAAGGTCCCGCAGGACATCGTCGACGAACTGGAGAACGCCGCATACAACATTCAGCGTTTCCACGAGATGCAGAAGCCTGCCGGACTTTGGTTAAGAGAGGTCGAGCCCGGGATCACCCTCGGGGTGAAGACCACCCCGTTGGAGAGGGTCGGGTGCTACGTCCCAGGAGGACGCGCCTCTTATCCCAGCACGGTCCTGATGACGGTCATACCAGCAAAGGTCGCAGGCGTCGACGAGGTCATATTCTGCACCCCCGCTCCCGCGAACCCAGTCACGCTTGTGGCTGCCGACATCGCCGGGGCCGACGAGATATACCTTTCGGGAGGGGCGCAGGCCATCGCCGCCATGGCTCTGGGGACCGAGAGCATAGAGCCTGTTCAGAAGATCGTTGGACCTGGTAACGTCTATGTCACCGGAGCTAAGATGATGCTCAGGGACAAGGTAGAGATCGACTTCCCCGCCGGGCCCAGCGAGATCGGCGTCATAGCGGACGGGTCGGCAGACCCTGAGTTCCTCGCGTCCGACCTCGTCGCACAGGCGGAGCACGACCCATCCTCGGCATGCCTGCTGGTGACCACCGACCCCGACCTTCCCGACAAGACCTGGAAGTTCATGGAGAAGATGG
>JAFZXW010000093.1 GCA_017616575.1 Candidatus Methanomethylophilaceae archaeon | reverse complement strand
TGGCGGCTATGGCGACAATGGCAATCACTGCAAGTATTATCAGAGTGTTTTTCGCCATGATGGATTATACATCCGATTAAATATATATGTTGTATAGTGATAGTCCAGCCAACGAGGACCAGGATTGGACATTCAAGCCAAACATGCTTGATGTTCCAAGTATGATTACGGTTCTTCTATAGCGCGGCGGCGTGATTGCATGAGCGAGATACCAGACATCCTATCGGACGGAGGGTCCCAAAAACTCGTGGGGGCCTCGGAGCACGCGTCCGGGACCAGCCCTCTCGTGGCCGGGCAAGTCGCCGAATGGCTGGAGCCCGTAGACAAGGCCGCGTTCGACGCGTCTATGAGCGATTTTCGCAAGTTCACGGGCAAGAAGATAGCGTTCATATTCCTCTGCATCGCGCTGTGCTTCATTGCGGCGGGGCTTTCGATAGGGTTCGGCACGTATTCCATATCCTTCTGGGACGCCTATATGACCATCTGGAACCACATCACCGGGAACGTCCAGGACGTCATCGAGGACATCGTGGTCGTCAGGGACCGTCTCCCCAGGGTGTGCGTCGCCGTGCTGGCGGGAGCCGGTCTTGCTGTCGCCGGGGCCGGGATGCAGAGCATCCTGAAGAACCCCCTGGCCGAGCCTTACACCACGGGAGTGTCCTCGGGGGCGATATTCGGGGCCTCCCTGTCCATAGTGTTCGGTTTCAGCCTCTTCGGAGGGGATTACGCCCTCGTGGGAAACGCGTTCGTGTTCTCCCTCATCCCTGTGGCCTTCATCCTCATGATAAGCAAGATGAAGAACGCTTCCCCGACGACGATGATCATGGGCGGTATCGCCATAATGTATATATTCAACGCCATGACGACGGTGATCAGGTTGTGGTCGGATCCGGACAGCCTTTCCGCCCTGTACAGCTGGGAGGTCGGGACGCTGGCCTACGCCAAGTGGGACAACCTCCTTCTCATGCTGCCGATAACGTTGTTCGGCATCGTGGCCATCGGGGCCTTGTCCAGGCAGCTCAACGTCCTCTCCACCGGCGACGAGAACGCCCGGACCTTGGGGGTGGACGCGGACCGTCTAAGAATTATAATCCTGCTAGTAGTGGCATTCATGACGGCCGCGATAGTGAGCTATGTCGGATTGATAGGGTTCGTGGGCCTGGTGGCCCCGCACGTGGTGCGCATGGTTATAGGTGCAGACAACAGGTTCCTGATACCGGCAAGCATCGCTTTCGGAGCCGCGGTCCTGCTTATCGCCGATCTCATAGGAAAGACGATAATCGCCCCGGCTACCATCCAGGTCGGAGTTATAATGGCGTTCCTGGGAGGGCCGATGTTCATCTGGCTCCTCGTCAGGAAGAACACCAAGGTCTGGGGGTGACGTCATGGAACTGAAGGTATGCGATCTGGATTTCGGGTTCGGAGGGGAGAGGAACGTGCTCAACTCCATCAGCCTGAGCATCGACAGGCCCGGCCTCTACTGCATAATCGGCCCCAACGGGGTCGGCAAGTCCACGCTGGTCCGCTGCATAAACAAGATCTATAAAGTCCCGGACGGCAAGGTGTTCATAGACGGGAAGGACGTGAACAGCATCTCCATAAAGGAGAACTCGAAGAACATGGCCTACGTCCCCGTCGGGGGAGACGACCTCTTCGCCCTCACCGTGGTGGACACCATCCTCATAGGGCGTCACAACAAGAGCGGGTGGAGGACGAAGGAGGAGGACCTGGAGATCGTCTACAAGTCCATGAAGCTGATGGGCATAGAGGACCTGGGCATGAAGCGCTACAACGAGCTCTCCGCCGGGCAGCACCAGAAGGTCGCGATAGCGCGCGGCCTGGTACAGGAGACCGGTTTCATAATCCTGGACGAGCCCACGGCAAATCTGGACGTCAGGTACCAGGTCTATGTCACCGAGCTACTGAAGGAGCTGTCCGGGCGCTCGGGAATCACCGTCCTCATGATAAGCCACGACCTGAACATCACCGCACGCTACGCCGACCAGGTCATCGTCATGGCCCGTCCGGGCGTGATTCATTCCATGGGGACGCCTGAGGAGGTCGTGACCGAGGAGATGATCCGCGAGGTGTACGGGGTGGACTGCGAGGTCATTTCCGACCGTCACGGCAAGCCGCACATCATTCTCGATTCGGCCTTGAGGATGGATTGACTCCACCGAGCAGGTTGTGCTGTCTAGCCTGACCATCCAGGCTGATTGTTTTTATGCGATAACACTAATCGCCAGAATAATATGACGCAAGAGCGCCCGGACCTTTTCGTCTTCCATGCCAAGACGAGGTCGTACATCATCCCGCGCCTGAACAAGGCCCTTGAAAGAAGATGCATATCGGCGTCGGAGGTTTCGACGCTGATCATAGTCAACGACAGGCCCGGGTGCAGCATCAAGGACATCTGCGAGGGCATAGCCGCGGACAAAGGGATCATGACCAATCGCGTCAAGCGGCTGATATCCGAGGGGCTGATCGAGAACCGTTCCGAGGATAAGAGACGCTACAGCCTTCATCTTACAGAGAAAGGGCGGACGGAGCACGACTATGCGAGGGAGGAGCTCTGGAAGCTCAACGAGGCGCTGATGGTCAACCTCACCGAGCGCCAGAAGGAGACCTTCCTCAAACTTATGTCCAAGATAGAGGACATTGCCGACCTCGGCTACAGGTATCGAGGCCGGCCGGGGTCTTCTTTTCGGACGTGTTTTGAGACGGTGAGGATGAAGGTCTCCGGAAGCCACACGGTCCTTCCGTCCCTTTCGGACTCGGAGAACGTGTCGACGTCCACGCGGACGCTCTTGGCTCCGAGCTCGGTTAGGACGCCGACGTCCCATTGTGGCCTCCTCAGCTTGCTCAAAGGAAGGCCTTGGGCTATGCGGTTCAGGACCTCGGGGTCGCCGCCCTGGTTGGTCGCAGGGTCGTTTCTATTGTCTTTATTCGCCTCGGCGAAACGCTTCTCGGAGCTGGCCTTGTATTCCTCGTCGTACATCCTGAGGAAGTAGTTGCCGTCGAAGAGAATCATCATGCCGTCGTCCTTGAGGACTCTTAGCCATTCCGAGTACGCCCTGACGGGGTCCGGAAGGTTCCAGACGACCTTGCGGGAGACGATGAGGTCGAACGTCTTGTCATCGAAATCGAGGTTCTGGGCGTCCATCTTCATGATGTTGCAAGGAACGCCGGCTTTGGCGCAGTTCTCCTTCGCCTTGGATATCATCCCGTCGGAATAGTCTATCCCGGTGACGTCGTGGCCGTCTTTGCCGAGAATCATAGAGAACATCCCCGGCCCGCATCCGATGTCTAGGACTTTCATCCTGCGGGTGTCGCTGAAAGCCTTGATTCTCGAGAAATAGAGCTTGTTCTCTTCTCCGTCGAGATGTTCGATCATGTAAGCGGAGAACCCTTCAGACCTGGAGGACCAGTAATCCCCTACTTCTTTCAGGCTTTTCTCGTCTTTGACCATATTGGATTATTCGTACAACGATATAATACCTTATCTTTACTGAATGTAGAGCAGATTTGATTCATCAGTTTGCCAGGGGGCAAATATCCCCTAACCCGATTTTCACAACTTGCACAACATAGCAGTTGCCAATAACTGTTAAGAAAAAAGTGGTCCTCAGCCCGATCTTGCGAGCGTAGCCTCAGACCGAGTAAAGTAACTACATTTTCATATATTAATATTTGTTTAGAACCGTTACGGTTTTACAACACAGTGTTTGGACGAGAACACTGAATCAATTTGGAGTCCAAGTCGTCG
>JAFZXW010000092.1 GCA_017616575.1 Candidatus Methanomethylophilaceae archaeon | reverse complement strand
GGGCACAGGATGTACGGTCTGCTCCCAGAGAGCCGCTGGGACGGAGGAGAATCGAATGGTAAGCGCTTGCCCTACCGAGAGCGATCCGAGGTTGAACGTGGAGGAATTCGTCGGCGACAGGTCCATCAAATCGTTGGCGGGGCTCCGCGAGGAGGGCTTGGACGTCACTGTCCAAGTACTTCTGGACGAATTGAAGAGACAGAGGATGGACGGGAAGCTCATTTTTATCGATAGGGACTTCCTATGCGACAACGGCATCGATTTCGCCAGGGAACTCATCCCGTTCCTGGACAAGGAGGTCGGCGGAAGAGATGCCTCGGTAGTTTTCACAGACATTCCAGTAAAAGGATGGGAGGATGCGGCAATGCTCTGTTATGAAAAGGGCGCGGACGTGTTCTATTGCACCTTGGCCTGTCGGCAGACGCCCTTAGTCACCAGAATCGGTCAGAAAGACTGAACGTTCGAGTTCCCGGCGTCGTGTTTTTGAGGGCAGTTGATGTGAGAGGCTTTTAATCTTGAAAAAAGCTCCAGGGCTGTCATCATGCTTGCATTTCTTTGCAATAGGAAATTCGAAGTCGCCAGGATTCGTTGTTTTCAAGTGCCAGGATGGCAGCCCTAGGGACGAGTCCTGAGGATGCCTGGCCTTTTCAAAGGGCATTCCAATAACTAGACGGGGCGCCCATTTCCCCACCCGTCTTCTTTCCGGCCTTGGGGCGGGCTTCTTGGCCGTCTTGCGCTTGGCGGGGGCCGTCCTGGGATCCGCGGCGGTCTTTCTCGTCTTGGGGGCAGGCGCCCTTGAAGGACGGTGTCGTCGCACGCCCGCATGCGAGATTCGCATGAAGTGCCGGGTCTTTGGGTACAGAAGAGAGGGTGGCCTGGACGTGTGGCTTCGCATTGTGGTGAGAAGTGAATCCGCCCGGCGACGGGGCCGGGAGTACCGTAAAGTCCCGGACAATTTTCGCAAGGGCGGTGATTGGAACTTAACGTTCCATGTTGATAAGGTTATTCGTCCCCATCACTCCTGTGGCGGCGGGAGAACACCCTTTTATGCGGCCGTAGATGGGCTTGCTGAAAGTCTCACAGCCAGAATGGACCTCGTCGGAATGTTATTCCGCAACAGATGCAGAACACGGCTTGAGCCAACGGGCATAGGATGCAGAATCTCCATAGCGCCGCGCGGAAGCTTTCCCCGCTTCCTAATCCTGATAGCAGCACTGTTATCGTCAGACAGAGTTCAGTCAGATAGATCGAGAGGATCAGCGAGGTCCCTTCAAGGCTCTGGAACCCTGAAAGGTTGGAAAGCGGCTCCAGCATCGACACGCTCATGCCTAGGATAATCGGTGCGAACAGCATGGACGTAGCCGTCATCATGTCGGTCATGCTTTTGAGGCTAATCTCGAGGCTTCTGCGTGCGTGGCTCTGGTTCTGGAACTGCCTTCCCAGCGCCATAGCCAGTTTGCCAGCGTCCGTCACGTCGCGCTTGGAGCATCTGTACACGTCGCAGAGCGCGATGGCCATCTCCTCAGATACAGGTCTGATAGCCTTGGCGACCGCTTTGGCCACGTCTCCGCGGCATAGGAGCAGCTCGCGGTAAAGGGATTCGCCGGCGCCTTTGCATTCCTTTCTAGCCATGATCGCCTCTGGGACCGCCCTTTCGAAGTTGTTGCCTGACATCATCCTGTTTCCCATGTCGAACACCGAGTCCCTGAGTCCCTGCTCGCTCTTCAGGAGTTTTTTCTCGCGCCTTATATCCTGAATGTTTAGCACTATAGTCAATACACATGCGGGCGTCATTGAGAACAAGATAATCCAACCTTCATCGCAACCGAACAGCACGTAGATGATAGCGCATGGGATTGCGAGAAGCATCGGCATGGCGCAGTGGAAATCAGGATTCATATGGTTAGGGCGCAGGAAAGGATTGGTTCCTCTCATCCATATCGCGATTGCAAGTATCGCCGACGGAATCACGGCCAAAGTTAGTATGACTATAGTGCTTTGATTGATCGCCCCCGGGCTGAGCATCCCGCCGATGCTGAGCATGGGGAGGATCGACATGAGGATCATCGGGACGAGTATCCCTATGCCGAATATGGTCATGAACGGGGTGTTCAGGGAGGCGCCGTATGCCTCTCCCATGTCCTTGACGGCGATGAGCGATATGTCGGAGGCGTCCTTCAGCATCCTGTCCCTTTCTTCAGGGCTGGAGGACTCCGACGCCGCCATGCACAGGTGTATCGCGCGCCTGTATCCGGCCGCATCCTCTGGGAGGCGTGACAAGGCCTCGGTGACGCAAGATGTCATGTTCCTGCATGCCTTGGTATCGATCCTGCGCTCAATTCCCGAGAACAGCATGCGCGACAGCTCCGGCCCTTCGGATGCCACCATCCTGACCGCGGAGTCCAGGGAGCCTCCCGATTCCAATGAGGAGGTCATCATCCCGACGACTGTCGGGCATTCGTTCAACAGCCTCTTGCTGTCGATCTTCTTGACGGCTTCGGGCATTTGCCGCCACCGTCCTTTTCTTCAGCTCCTCCAGCACCGATTCGGCGGTCGCCGAGGGAGGGGTCCTCGCCAGGATGTCGTTGGCCAACAGTATCCATTCCGGGCCAAGGTATCTCTCGTCCTTCCGGCCGATCTCGGCAAGGTACGAGCGCATCGAGGATCTCGTGCGTATTTCTTTCATGGCCTCCATCTTTCCGAGCCTGGAGGTCTGCATCGCGCGCTTCATCACCGGCGTCCCTAGAAGCCTGCTCTGGTCGATGATGTCAATGAACGCCCCCGGTTCGCCGGACGTGGCAACCATCTCGCTCATCCTTCTCACCAGGTTTCCGCTGCGCCGGTCCTTGACCGTCCCCAAAGTGATCACCACGTCGGTGGCCATGAACGCCTCCGGGGCAATACCCATGTCATGCACCATGCGGTCGTAGACCGATCTCGCCGAGTCTCCGTGGACGGTTCCCATAATGGCGCTTCCGGCCTTCCCTGTGCGCATGCTCTGGTACAGGATGCGCGCCTCCTCTCCTCTCACCTCCCCCACGATGATTGCGGACTCCCCCAAGCGCAAGGAGACCCTGAGGGCCTCGTCAGCACCGGAAAGGTGGCCGTCCCCTGCCCTGTCGTCCATAAGAAGGGTCTGGATCTTGTATCCTAGGGAACGCATCTGCTCCCCGGGCAGTTCAATCGTGTCCTCTATCGTCAGAATCCTCTG
>JAFZXW010000091.1 GCA_017616575.1 Candidatus Methanomethylophilaceae archaeon | reverse complement strand
TGCCATGCGCTTCATACGGGCGCTGGCAGTAAATCCGTCTACGCTCATCTGACGGGCAGGTGTCGGGGCTGCCATCCAGCCTTTAGCGAATGCTATGCGCCTCAGGTGTCAAATCGATTCAAGGGTGTTGAATCTGAGGGGGAGGAGGACCGCAAGGCCCCCTCGTATGAGATAAGGAGGATGTTCAGGTCCTCCGAGGACCTCCTCATACAGACCGTGTCGCCCGACCAGGACCTCAGCTTCGCAGGACTGAGGAGGAAGCTGGAATCCAGAGGGATGCATCCGGGCAGCGAGGAATCCCTGGAATCCTCCTGCTCCCTCAGGAACCGCCAGGGGACATACAACATCCAGGCCCGTCTTCTGTCGGACCAGAACGACGCCCAGGTAATAGTGACGGTTTTCAAAGGAAAGGACAGGACCGTCTTCTCCAGGCGCAACGTGTTCTCCGGACGTTGCCTCCTCGACGTCGTCGAGGATGTGAACGACTACGTCCAGAGCATGAACGAGACGGTCACGAGGGTGGATTCCAAAGGGAGGACGGACACGCCCCTTTTCGACCCCACGGCCTTCAAGGAGGCCTGGATCAACGCATGCGTACACAATTCATGGATGATCGGGACGCCGCCCTACGTGCAGATCTTCGACGACCGCATGGAGATAGCGTCGTTCGGCGGCCTGCCCTACTGGATGTCCCAGGAGGAGTTCTACGGCGGGGTGAGCGTCCCTGTCAACGAATCGCTGATGAGGGTCTTCCTGATGGCAGGCATCGCCGAGCACAGGGGACACGGCATCCCGGAGATAATACGCAGGTACGGGCGCGGCTCGATCGAAATCTCGGAGGGAACAGTGAAGGTCACGATGGAATTCGCAACAGACCGCGCCATATCGAGGATCAGGGCCGCCAACGAGGACGGCGGTCCGGAACTGTCGGAAGAAGAGAGGAGAATCCTCGCAGCGATGTTCGAAAACCCGCGGATAACGATGGACGAGCTGTCGAAGATCACGGGGATCAACCGCTCCACGATCGGGAGGCGCTGCCTGGGAATGCAAGAGAAAGGCGTCCTCGAACGCGTCGGGTCCAAGAAGACCGGGGAATGGTCGGTAAAAGCGGACGTCGTCGCCCTGAATCCCCGACGTCCTCCGGGAGTGCATGGCGATTGATGCTGAATAGGACAAAATAGCCAGCAAATAATGTCGGTATTACGGCATTATCGCTATGTAACCTAAGAGAGAATAAATCTCATTTAAAATAAATTTAAATAAATATATCGTAAGCCGCCCCCTCACAACGAGGATTGCACTGGAATCTAAGGCGATGGAATACGGAAACAGCCTCTCCGAGCTCAAGGAAGACATGATTTCATGGCCGCCATGCTGAACGTAACCGCCATTCAGCCTTCGGAACATCTTTTCACACCCCGGGATGACGCAATAACGGTACGACGACATCCCCTGGCATCTCCCCATCTAACGACTTCGCCGTCCTTCTGCACCATCCCCTCTTGGGAGTCCGTTGCCGAAAGGAGCTTCGATCTTGTTCGCGTTCTCCTGCACCCAGAACATGAACTGCCGTTCGCTGAGATGTTTCACATTATCGAAGAACGGCGCTACGCCATCCTTGTCCACCGCACGGTACTTAAGGAGAGAAGATGGGCAGTATTGAGAGTCTGACCTCTTTTCAAGGATGCTGAGCATCTCCCACGAACTGTCACCGGTCACCAGCCAGAATTCCGAACGCGGCCTCATGTCTTTCAGATTCTTCAGAAAACGATGGTGAATGGCGCTGGTGCCTGCCGCTTTGCTGCTCAGACGCTCCGCATATTCATGCTTGTTCTCCCTAGCGGAAGTCATACGTTTGAACTCGACGTATATCGTGTTTTTACCTAGGGTGAACATGCAATCCGCTATTGACGGGAGGTTCTTGTTAAAACGGCTCTTCACAAGCCCCTCCACATCGATCACGTTAACGCTCGGGAAGACGGCGTCCAGCGAACCCTTGGTCTCGTTGATGTCCGTATGGAAACCGCGAAGGTCACTCCACCCGGTCATACCCGTCCCTCAACGTATCGGCCTTCTGCATCGCATCCGCCATTTTACGGTAGACCGGTGAAAGGTTCTTTCCATTGTCGATGAAAACATGCGGGAAGTCGACAGAGGCCTCGTAGAAATCCATATCGACATCCAATTTGGCAGAGAAGGCTTCCAGAGACAGAAGGAACTGGGGGCTGTGGGTGGTTATCAAAAGCCTGATGCCGAGCTCCTTGTTCATGGACGCCAACAATTCGGCCAATATCAGCTGCCATTCGGGATGCAGATGGATCTCCGGCTCGTCGATGAGCAGAACGTCGCCCTCCTTGAGGTAGCCGTTGTCCATCAAGATGCGTATGATGGCGAAAACCTTCATTCCGGACGCGAGATTGGAGGCCTTGACGCCCTTGACCTCCTCGGAATCGTACACGAGGCTCTTCTTAGTGCGTCTTAACGTGCCAGAAAGCGCCTTGGATACGGTGGAATCCAATTTGGACACGGACTCTTCCGATACGATGCTCCCGAAAACATCCGTTTTTCCATCATAGAACAGCTTATCGGTGAGGTCGGACCTGTGGTTGAAATCCGAAGACCTGTACGAAATCGCAAACACGATATCTTGATCCAGAACGAGAGGGGTGTCCACATAGGAAACGGATGAGACCATGGCCTCATCGACGACCGACGTGCCACCTCCAGCATCGACCGATATCAAAGTTCCGTCATCGAGGGTGATACGCGCGAAACCGCCTTCGGAACCCAATGTGAACATCTGACCGCCGAACTCTTGTTCTACGCAATCCACCAGATACCGCTTGCTGAAAACAGAGGTCCTCGTCTTGCCTTCCAAATAGTCCTTCATAAGAGCGAGCTCTTTTAAGAAAGAAGCAGGAAGCTCCTTATTCGACTCGTTTTTCGAAAGGACGGCAGAAAGACGTTGAAGCGTGTCTGAGGAACCGTCATCCTCATCGGAAAGACTGTAGAAACGCTGAGCCAAAGCCACCCTCTCCTCTATGTCTTCCATTACGCGCTTCCTTACATCATGCTGAGATGACAGGAGAGCGTAAACGGTCTTCAAAACCGTGCTCTTTCCAGTAGAATTGTAGCCGGTCAGCACGGTGATGCCATTCAGACGGATGTCCGCATCCTTGATGCAACCGACGTTATGGAGCTCCACACGCATCTCGCTCAACATCCGCAAGAAGGGCTAGAATCATATTTCAACATGGTGTAAAGGCTCCGGCCAACGTAGATTCTGAGCGATCCCTCGCCTGATACCGGACGATTCGACGAGGAGACGTGGCGTGCATGCACGGGAAGCCTTCAAGCCCGCGGAGGAAGGCTCCCGCCCCATGGACGGAGAAGGCCCGCAGGACCTGAGGAGGGACGGGGTGGCCAAGGCCCTGCTGTCCGACCCCAGGTGCCTGGCCCGCATAGTCAAGGACGCGGTGGACGAAGCCGAGGGCATGAGTGTCGACGAGGTCTCCGGACGCCTCGGCGCGACGCAAGGGGGACGCGCGTTGAGGATGCTCCCGGAGGAGCTGTTCACCGACTACGGCTCGGTCGCCTACGACCTGGTGTTCGAGTTCGAGGCGCCTGAAGGAAAGAAGATGGCGATAAACGTGGAGATCCAGGCTGGCAACCAGTCCTGGATCAGGGAGCACCAGATGATGTGCCTGGGCGGGCTGGCATGGTACGCGAACCGCAAACCGGCCAAGGACTACAGCACGGTCAGGCCCGTGTACTGCTTCTGGGTGTTCCTCAACCCGAAGGCGGACGACAGGAACAGGCTGTACAAGATGAGCCTGCGCCGCAACGAGTCGAAGGTACCCATGAGGCTGGCGGAGTTCCATATAGGGGACCCGGAGACTGCCGGAAGCGACAGGATGAGGCTGCTGGACCTTCTGTTCCGGAAGGACGGGGGCCCTAAGAAGAACCTCGAATCCGTCGCGACAGCATTTGATATCGATTGGACGAATGAAGAAAAGGGGAAGATTATGATCAGCATGGATGAGTTCGTAGCCGAGTACAAGCAAGGCCTCATCGATGGCGCCAAAGAGGACGGAATGATCCAGGGGCACCGCATCATGGTTCTCAACTATGCGGAAACCGTAAGGAGGATCGTCTCCGCCGGCATGAGCCGGGAGATTGCAATGTCCTTTGTCCCGGAGGACATAGCCGGCGAAGTCTCGAAGGAGCTGGACGAACAAATTCAAAAGAATGAGCGAAAACCGCCCCGGGTCAGGACCGCCGCCTCTTAACGACGCCAAATGCTACAGCCACTCATCGCTTTCATAAACAAACGTGGCGAATTCCCCGACTTCAAGTTTCTGATTTCCGACGGATGCTGCTCGAAGACAAGACGATGATGATCAATGACGGGCAATCCCCCCTCTTTCCCTCTCCCTCTTCGTTTCGGGAAAAACGCCAATCTGTCGATACGTCAAATTACGTGATTTTTCAATTGAACCTTAGAGAACCCCTGTCCAACAAGAAATCCACGACCGACATCACCCTGATGCCGTCCTCCGTGACGTGTTCCGGAACGTCGGAGTCGACCAGCAGCATCTTCGCGAATCCGTCCTTGATGGCCCTCAGCGACCTGGTCTCCTACTCCATCTTCCCAGGATCGTCCACCCCCATGGCCACCTGGGTGTAAGCCCTGTCGAACGACCTGTTGACGACGAAATCCGCCCTTCCGACTTCCACGTCGCATCCTCGGAGCAGGAGCTCGTTGTAGACTATAGTCTCGATCAATTTGGAACGTGACGTCTCCCTATAGTCCAGCCTGGCGTTCATCAGACCGCCGACGTGCCTCCTGCCCTTGACGTCGAAGCGCTTCGACCCCGTATCAGGAAAGAATCCTCGAGATGCTCAGGCCTCTCGATCCTGATAATGAAAAAATCACGTAATATTACGTTAGTTTTTCTAGACTCTTGACTCCGGAAAACTAATCTTCGAACGCGGGATGGCGCCTGCGGACTCGCAATGAAACGAGGCCGTATACGTTTATCATCTTCCATGCGTCTTCTCTTGCGGAAGACGGGGGACATCCACCATGGGCTACAAACTCATACACAACGACCATTTCGTATCGGAGAAGACGGAATACGAGCCCGGAGAGCACGTAAAGGTCCTGTTCCCGTGGATCGCCACGGACACGAGCTACAATTTCTTCATAGACGCCGACGATGTAAAGCAAAGCTACATCAACGACCGGATGGAGTTCCATTTCACGATGCCCTGCCACGACGTGAAGATCGACTACACCAGCAGGAACACCATGATGTACGACCCGACGGCGCATCCGGATTTGTTCGGCACGGACCCGCACGCCGAGAATGAACACGACGGCGACAGGGAACCCGCGGACAAGGCCCCGCTTTCCGAGGGAGAATGGGACTGCAAACTCTGCGGAAACAGGAACAAGGGGAAGTTCTGCAGCGAATGCGGGAGCCCGAGGCCTCCGGAATGAACGCCAAGGAAGAGCTGGTGAGGATATTCGACGACAAGGGAGGGGATTCGCACCCTCCGGCGATATTCACGCAGACCGGCACCGTCGGGCAGATGGCGTCCAGCGGGGCGTCCTGGCCGGAGGCCAACTTCGTCCCGGAGAAGATGGCCGCCCTGGCCCTGGAGGCCTCCAAGGCGTTCGGGTTCGCCACCGCCCGCATCCCTTACTGCATCACGGTGGACGCCAGCGCGTTCGGATGCGAGATAGCCCCGGGGACGGCGTCCAGCCAGCCTTCCGTCAGAGGGTCCAGATACCGCGGCGACGGTTTCTTCGAGGATGTCCCTGGAGACCTGATCTCGCCCCGGGAGTTCCTGGAGAGCCCCAGGGTTTCCGCGGTCCTGGACGCCGCCGGGATCCTGTCCAGGCACGAGGACCTGTTCCTGGTCTCCGGGATGAACGGGCCCGTGGCCTGCATAAACAACCTTCTTGGGATCGAGAACGTGCTGATGGCGCTTATGACGATGCCAGAAAAGGTAACGGCGTGGCTGGAGGCCGTCACCCCCCGCTTGAACGCCTATTCTGAAGCGCTATCCGAGGCTTCGGACGATGTGATGATCGTCGAGGAGGCCACGTCGGAGCTTATCCCTGCGGACTGTTTCGACACCGTGTTCACGCCGTATCTGCCGCAGGTCATCAGGAGCGCCAAGTCGTCCTTCTGCACCACGCATTCCTGCGGAGACACCCTGGAAGTCGCCGAGAGGCTCGCAGGCCTCGGGATGGACGGGATCTCCCTGGAAGCGTCCTCGGACCCGCAGGCGTACATCGACATGGTCCACGGCCAGACCCTCATGCTGGGATGCGTGAATCCCGTAGGGACCCTTTTGATGAAAGGCCCGAAGGACGTCGTGGCCGAAGCGAGAAGGTCCGCGGAGTACGGGTTCCAGATAGTGACGCCCGAATGCGGCGTGCCGCCCTTGACGCCGGACGGGAACCTCTTCGTGCTGGCGCACTACCGCGAATACCGATTCCGGCAGTCATCGAAGAGCCCGGTTCCAGGCTTTGCTATCCAAAAACGAATGGCGGTGCCGCCTGCACGTCCGTGATCCGCTCCGCTGTACAAACCGCTATCGGACCGCGGGATTGCAAAAGACGGCTGCCTTCGGATACTTCTAGAGATCTATAAGATGCGAACCGTCGCGGATTCGCGATATTATATAAGACGACGAACACATCCTGCATCGATAGCATGAGGATGTCTCCGATCAACCTGTTATTCGTAGCAGCGATTCTGGCCGGAGTACTGAACATGTTCTCCAAGGACCTCCTGAACGCGGGCCTGGGCCCCATGGAGATTTGCGCCTGCCGCGAGGGGGTCACGGCCATAGTGTTCGGCCTGGTCCTCTTCTTCATAGACCGTCCGGCGTTCAAGATAAGGCCTCGCGACATACTTCTGTTCCTGCTGTTCGGCGCGTTCAACGTCATCTCCAACGTGTGCGTCTTCACGGCGCAGGAGAGCCTCCCCCTGGAGGTGGTGGCGGTGCTGGAGATGACCAGCCCTTACTTCATGCTGATATTCGCGTACTTCCTGTTCGGGGACAGGATCACCAAGAAGAAGGTCCTGGCGGTGGTCCTCGCCTTCATAGGGTGCCTGTTCATAATCGGCATCACGAACGGCGCCGGGGACATCAACGCCTTGGGCGTAGCGATCGGAATCTTCTCGGGGGTGACCTTGGCGGCGTTCACCATAGGGAGCAAGTACGTGGAGAAAAAAGGATATTCGGAGAACTCCGCGATGTTCTACTTCTTCCTGTTCAGCGCGTTGCTGATAGCGCCTCTGTCCGATTTCGGACTCATATGGTCCACGTCCACCAGCGACCCCGTCATCCCGGCCTGCATCCTGGCCATGGGGATCCTGTGCACCCTGCTGCCCAACTACATAGTGGTATACGCGATCAGGCGCGTGGACCCGGCCACGGTCTCCATCATCATAACGTCCAGCCTGATAGTGTCGACCATCTGCGGCGTGCTGGTGTTCGGCGACGAGTTCGGGATGTCGGACGTGATAGGCATAGTGCTGGTGATGATCGCGATAACGATACTGGACCCGCCGGCGTCGCTCAGGAAGAGGTTCGGAATGTCCGAGGAGCGACGAGGCCTCGGAAGACACCATTTTACCTTGTGAACACGTGACGCCCACC
>JAFZXW010000090.1 GCA_017616575.1 Candidatus Methanomethylophilaceae archaeon | reverse complement strand
GACAGGGCGATCACCTCCGCGATGCCCCAGCCGATCTCCCTCATGTCCCTGGCGTCGAACTCCTCCTCGTCCTTGGGGGCGTCGTCCCTGGCCCTGGACACCAGCCTCCTGAATCTCTCCGAGCGGGGGGCGTGTATCGCGATTATCTCCACGTCGGAGAAGCGGCGGAAGGAGCGGACCTCGTCCATGCTCCTGCATCCGTCCACGAGGAACAGGTCCCCGCTCATGGATTCCATCGTCCGCTCGGCCCATACGTCCGGCCCGTGGGCTTCTCTCTCCCTGGAAGCGTACTCCCCGATGGGGATCCCATCCGAGGCAGCCCCGGAGGACTCGTGGAAGCTCCTCACCACGTCGCCCATCCTGGCGAACCCGATCCCGAGCCCGCGGGCGACGTTGAGCAGCTCCTCCTTTCCGGCTCCGGGCATGCCTGCGACTATCAGGGCCTTCATCGGATCACAGGAGGTTGTCGGAGATGTTCATCAGGATCCTGTCGCAGTAGCGGCATCTGAGCTGGGTGGGCTTCCTGCTGACCACCGTGAACTCCGGGGCCACGGGCTCGCCCTTGTTGGTGATGCAGTTGGGGTTGCTGCATCTGGCCAGGCCGACGACGTGGTCGTCCAGCCTCACCTTGTACTTGTCGGCGATGTAGTAGTCCCTGATTATAGAGATGGTGGCGTCCGGGGCGATGAGCGCGATCTTGTCGACGGTGTCGCTGTCCAGCTCCCTGTCCTCTATCTTGATGATGTCCTTCCACGCGTCGCCCTTCCCGGAAGGGACGTGGATCCCGATGCTTATGCACGAGTCTATGTTGTACTCGTTCACGCCGAGGATCTTCATCACGTTCAGGGCCTGGCCGCATTTGATGTGGTCGATGACGGTCCCGTTCCTGATAGGGGGGAGCTTGACCTCCTTGATCTCGCGGTCGTTCGGCATCGGAGATCGCCTCCCAGTATCGCGTTGAGGAGGGCCATTCTCACGGGGACCCCGTTGAACGCCTGCTTGAAGTACCTGGCATGCTCGGTGCTGTCCACCTCCGGAGCTATCTCGCCGACTCTGGGCAAGGGATGCATGACTATCATGTCGCTTTTAGCCTCCCTCAGGATGGCGTTATCGATCCTGTACGTCCCCGCGACCTTGTTGTACTCGGCCGGGTCGGGGAACCTCTCCCTCTGGATCCTGGTGATGTAGAGGACGTCGGCCTGGTCGATGACGTCCTCGAGGACCGCGGTCTTGTACGGGCGGCACCCTTTCTCCTCGAGCAGGGCGACGGTGTCGTCGGGCATCTGGAGGCTTTCGGGGGCCACGAGGGTTATCTTGGCGCCGAACATGGTGAGCGCCTCGGCGAGGGAGTGGACCGTCCTCCCGTACTTCAGGTCGCCCACGAGCACTATGTTGAGGCCGTCCAAGGTCCCTTTGGCCTCCCTCATGGTGAACAGGTCCAGCAGGGTCTGGGTCGGATGTGACCCGGCGCCGTCGCCCGCGTTGATTACGGGGTTGATGGAGAACTTGGCGGCCAGCCTGGCGGAGCCTTCGTAAGGGTGCCTGAGGACTATGAGGTCGCAGTAGGCGTCGACCATCTTGATGGTGTCGGCGAGCGTCTCGCCCTTGGATATCGAGGTCATGGACATCTCCGAGACGTCTATGACGTCGCATCCCAGCCTGTAGGCGGCGCTCTCGAACGAAAGCTTCGTGCGGGTAGAGGGCTCGAAGAAGAGGTTGCCGAGGATCTTGCCGTCCAGCGTGCGCTCGGTCTTGTCCCCGAGGGCGTAAGGGACCATCTTCTCGGAGAGGTCCAGTATCCCTTCTATCTGGTCCTTTGTGAAGTCCCTGATGGAAACGACGTCTTTATCGTAGAGGTCCATGCGTCATGATTGCCAAGGACGTTCTTAACGATATTCTTCAGCCTCCGCAACGCTTAATACCTGTCTCTCCGTCGAGCGCCCCATG
This sequence comes from Candidatus Methanomethylophilaceae archaeon, assembly GCA_017616575.1. Taxonomy (GTDB): domain Archaea; phylum Thermoplasmatota; class Thermoplasmata; order Methanomassiliicoccales; family Methanomethylophilaceae; genus Methanoprimaticola. The sequence goes on along the minus strand of JAFZXW010000090.1, from coordinate 1,620 downwards.
TTGGATATCGTCTCCCGTTCCCAGAGGGGCAGGGTATGCGAGTATTCCCGGGAAGGGGCGCGGTTCTCGACGCCGCTGGTCATAGGGCGCGAGGGCCCTGTGCGCATAAGCGTCGGGGACGAGGGCAGGACGTTGCATTTCATGGACGCGGAAGTTCCCTTGGAGAGGGGGCTTCTGACGACCTCCTCTTCCGGGGTATCTTCCTGCGGCGCCGTCACAGGCGGGGTCCAGGTCGTGAGGCTGCCGATTCCCGAGGGCTTCGTCCCGGAGGACGGCGCGGAAGTGGTAGTGGTGCCCAACGCCTACGAGATCAGGCGCGACCCCCGCCGCATCGTGGACGTCGTCATGCGTCTCAGGGAGGCCTGCGGGTTCGGGAGGCTGGTCTGCCTTCTCGGAATAGCCGAGCCTTCCAACCTCTCTCTGCTGGCTTACATGGGCGTGGACATGTTCGACGACTCCCTCCCCAGGGCGGCCGGCCTTGCCGGGGTAAGGATGCTTCCGGAGGCGGAGGTCCGCACGGGCGGGGACGAATCCGAGGGGAACGTGCGTGAGATGCAGGCGGAGGCCGAGAAGGTCAAGACGTTCATCTCCTGCGACCGTCTCAGGGAGCTGGCCGACCAGAGGTCCTTCTCGTCGCCGTCCTCCGTGGCTGCCTTGAGGATATTCGACGACGTCGGCTACGAGTATGCGGAGGAGTCCTGCTCCACCGTGGGATGCAGGTTCTGCTGCAATTCTACGCAGGCCCTGAGGAGGCCGGACCTCAAGAGGTACAGGGAGAGGATGGAGTTCTATAAGAAGCCGGCCTGCAAGCGCGTCCTCCTTCTTCTGCCGTGCTCGGCAAAGAAGCCTTACCACATATCCAAGACTCACAAGGCGTTCTCGTCCGCCATTCACACGGGCCCGCACGACACGCTGGTGCACGAGGTCATAGTGACGTCCCCGCTGGGGATCGTGCCTAGAGAGCTCGATTTCATGTACCCTGCCAACTCTTACGACATCCCTGTCACCGGGGAGTGGAAATGCGAGGAGAAGGCGATGATCCGCCGCATGGTCGGCTCTCTGATATCCCAAGGCTACGACAAGGTGATCTGCCATCTCGGCGAGGACAGCTCCTTGGTGGAAGGTCTGGCGGACATGGAGCTCACCGCCGTCGGAGACCCTGCTTCCCCTGTGTCGATAGCGAATCTTGACAAGGCCCTGAGGGCGGCCACCGCCGGCATGGAGCCTGTCGACTACCTCGTGGAGCGCAACGAGCTGTTCCGGTCCGTGCTGGAGTTCCAGTTCGGAAAGGAGGCCGCCGACGCCCTGATGGACGGCGACACCTACGCCATAGGGAAGTTCCCCTACTGGAAGCTGTTGCGCGGGCCAGGAAAGGTGCAATTGGGGATGACCACCCCCGAGAGGGGAATGACGTCGTTGACGCTCGACGGGGCTAGGATACTGGCCGGCCTGGGCATGAACACGGTCGAGGTCATGGACTTCGAGATGAAGGGCAGCCTGTTCGCCGTCGGCGTGCTGCACGCAGATTCCGGGATCCGCATCGGAGACGAGGCCATCGTGGTATGCGGAGGCGAGGTCCGCGGAGTCGGGGTCGCGGCCATGTGCGGGCGCGAGATGGAG
>JAFZXW010000089.1 GCA_017616575.1 Candidatus Methanomethylophilaceae archaeon | reverse complement strand
CTCGCGCACATATAGGCGTAAAGCGTCTTGAAGTCCGCGCTGTACAGAGCGCCGTTATCGAGCGCGAAGTACGGGCTCGCTTTGGTTTCGACGAAGGCGCCGTTCTCATCGTAGTAGTAGAACGAGATATCGTTCAGCTTCTTCATTCCGCTGTCGTACCACTTCACATACTTGTCCGAGAGAGACTGGTCCCCGAACATCGCCGCCAGCATCAGGACCCCGTTCACGCAGTCCTTGCCCTGGCAGGTAAGCATCACGAACGAGAGGTGGTCTGCCACGCCGGACTTGACCGCGTCGTCCCAGAGGTACATTGTGGACGTCCCTCCGCTCCACATTATGACCGTGTCGAGCTTCCCGTCCTTGTACATCTGCTCCAGGGACTGGAGGTCCAGCGCGTTCCTCTGCCCCATGGAGGGGATGGAGGAGATGCCGGGATAGGTCTCGTCGCCGTAGTTGTTGGCCATGGTGGCGTCGGTCGCCTTGAAGTAGTCGTAGACGCCGAGGACGCACAGGAACTGAACTGTGAGGTACTCGCATCCCACCTTGTGCCCGATGGGGTAGTTGACGTACGAGTCGATGCGCTTGTTGACCCCGTCCGCATAGGAGTCCTTGGTGGAGAAGCTGTTCTCGTACCACATCTTCGTCGATTCCTTCTTAATGAACTTGTTCACGACGTCGATGTCGGCGGAGGTGATCCTCCCATCATGATTGGCGTCGGCGAAGTAGTAGCCGGTCTTCCAATCCGAGATGCCGTCGTCGATGATCTTCTGGATGGTCTTGACGTCCTTGTCGTCGATGACGTCGTCTCCGTTGGCGTTCCCGTAGATCCTGAGCCTGACGTCCGAATCGTCGTAGGCAGCAGGCTCGTAGCTGTTGCTGTTGCTGTTGTTCCCGAGAGCGAAAAAGATCGCTACGCCCGCGACAACGATTATCGCAGCTGCCACGATAGCATATATCATTTTGCTGTCCATGGTATCTTCGTGATGGATTACCAATCCAACGTATTTAAGCAGGAATCAAAGTGTAAAATAATTACGATAAATCGTCAGTGCCTGCATCCTTCTTTCAAACTCCGAGTGCCCTTACGACATTGAAAGAATGTTTTGATATCCGGGACCATGTCGTCCTTAAGATGGGTTAATGTCGAAATCGGTGGTCTTCGCACGGTTAGGATTAAAAGGCCGTTAAGGTTAACCTCCGCCAATGACAGCAACCGCAGAAGGCGGAAAGACCCTCAAGGAGGAGTTCTCCGCCCTCAAAACCAAACAGACCGTCGGGATCATCATCGCGATCACCGTCGCCCTGGTCCTGGAGGCCCTCGGCTTGGCGGCCGCCTGCCTCGGGTTCCTGGTCATCGCCGTCATCCTTTACATGGTCCCGCACCTTCTGGGCGTGACCTCGGTGAAGGTGAAGGCGGTCATCGGGATCGTCTTCGTCGTGTTGTCGCTGCTTCTAGGGACCTTCGCCTACATGGACATCAACGACGCCGCCAAAGACAGCATAGACACCGAGACGGACCACGTCAAAGACGTGTCGTACGACCCGTCCACCGGGATCCTCACCATGACCCTGATCCCGGCGGAGGACACCACGTTCTCCCCCGTCCTCAGGTACGGGATCGCGGAGGTGGGGTTCGGGATGGTCCGCACTTCCAACCAGACCGACGTGAAGATAGACTGCGTCCAGCAGGCGGACGGCAGGTACAGAGGCACGGTGAGCCCGGGGCTCTCGGAAGGAAAGTTCTACAAGCTCACGATAGTCGTCGACGAAGAAATGAAAAACGGCATGTCGTTCACCCTCGATACCGGCGCCTCGTCCGGAGAGATGATGAAGTGCTGCTTCGTAGGGGCCGCCTGGATAACCGCGTACGTCGCGGCCATGTACTTCGTCATCCTGATCTTCTCGGCCTTGATGCGCAGGAGCATCGGGAAGACCCGTGACAAGATGGAGAAGGAAGGCCGCCTCTATCCCCAGGGATACGGCAGATGCAAGAAATGCGGCGCCATCGTCCTCCCCGGCGAGGTCAACTGCAGGAAATGCGGGGAGTACATAGACGTCCCCGAAGAGTTCAAACCCAAGAAGAAGGACAAGTTCGTCTGCTCCGAGTGCGGATGCGAGGTTTCCGGGGACGCGACGGTCTGCCCCAAGTGCGGGAAGAGGTTCGACGAGGACGTCGAGAACGAGGTGCGCCACGCCGACGGGTCGGTGGACACCAGCAACGAAGTGTTCGTCTGCACCGAATGCGGGGAGAAGGTCCCTGCGAACGCCACCAGATGCCCCAAGTGCGGGGCGGTCTTCGACGAGGACGACTGATTTCAAACGCCGGGTCCTCCGGGATCCGGCTTTTATCTTCTTCAATCGTCGCGCAGGATGATGTGCGGCCTTCCCTGATCCTCTATCACGCCGCAGGCGACGTCGTAGACCTCGCGGATGTTCTCCTGCGTGAAGACCTCCTCCGGAGGGCCGTACGCATAGATCTTGCCGTCGCTCATCATCATCACCTTGTCGGAGTACTTCGCGGCGATGTTCAGGTCGTGGCAGATCATTATCACCAGCATCCCCGACTCCGTCGATATCTCCTTAAGGAGCTTGGCGACGCCGAGCTGGTGCTTGACGTCCAGGTTGGAGGTGGGCTCGTCCAGCAGCAGGACCTTGGGCTTCTGGGCCAGCCCCTTCGCCAGCGCCACCTTCTGGATCTGCCCGGCGGAGAGCTCGTTGAGCTGGCGCATCGCCAGATCCTCGATCCCGAGCCTCTCCAGCATCTCATAGGATATCTCCAGGTCCTCGTCCAGCGAGCCCATCTT
>JAFZXW010000088.1 GCA_017616575.1 Candidatus Methanomethylophilaceae archaeon | reverse complement strand
TTCCTTCAGCGAGACGCAGTTGTTGAACGCGTTGCCGTTGGAGACCTTGACCATGCCGCATATGTCCATGGTCTTCAGGCTCTTGCAGCCGAAGAAGCAGTATTCGGGGATGTTGACGAGCGACCCCATGAAGGTCACTTTGGAAAGCGAGGCGCATGCCCTGAAGGCGTGCTTGTCTATCCCGTAGGGGTCGAGGGTGGACGGTATCGTTATCTCGGTGATGGCGGACTCGGATAGGGCGTACTTGCCGATGGCCTTCACCTGCCCCGGGATCTCGAAAGCCGTCATTTTGGGGCATTTGTAGAACATGTAGTCGGGGATGTCGGTGATGGAGTCGCAGAGCTCGACGGATTCGAGGGACCTGCATTCCCTGAACATTCCCGTCCCCGCGACGCATCCCTCAGGGAAGGCGAAGCTCTTCAGCGAGGAGCATCCGGAGAACACGGTGTCGCCGAACAACGTGGGGGAGCGGATCGTCACCGACTCCAGGGCGGTGCATTTGTTGAAGGCGTCCGTGTCTATCATCGCGATCTCCTTCGGGATGTCTATCGTCTTCAACGAGGAGCAGTTCTGGAACGCCCCCTCGCCGATGTAGGTGATCGCGGTGGGCAGGACGACGTTCTCAAGGACGGAGCTGTTGGAGGCGGCGTCCGCGAAGACGTAGTTCCCTATCCCGGCGACCTTCGGGTCGAACTCTATGGACCTTATCTTGGAGCAGTAGAACCCGTAGTCGCTGACCGTGAGGACGGTCCCGGGAACACGGAGGGAGTCCAAGGCGACCCCGTAGAACGCCCCTGCGCCGATGGTGGAGACCTCCGACGGTATGGTGAAGTTCCCGACGTCCGAAGGCACGTAGACCAGGAGCCCTGCGCATACGATCGGGTCTTCGATGCCGCTGTTGGCGAAAGGCGCCGTGCCCAGGACGGTCCTGTCGTCGACCTCGAACGATTTAAGGCTGGAGCATCCGCGGAAGGCGTAGTCGGATACCGATTCCGGCGTCCCGATGACGAGGTCCGAGAGCGAGGAGCAGCCGTCGAAGGCGTTCCCACCGACGGAGACGGCCGACGAGGCATGGACGCTCTTGAGGGAGGCGCACTTGCTGAAGCATTGCGACGGGATGGAAAGGACCCCGTCCATGGTCACAGACTTGAGCGAGGAGCATCCGCTGAAGCAGTACGCGTCCACAGACGTCAACGTCGGGGGCAGCGATACGGACGTGACGGCCGAGTTGTTCCTCAAGGTCTTCGCTAAGCCTGTCACGGCGTAGGACTTCCCGCCATGCTCTATATAGGAGGGTATCGACACGTCTCCGGACATCGAGCCTATGGAAGCCGATGTGACGATGGCGGACCTCACCCCGCCGCCTTCTTTCAATTCGTATTCGATGCCGTCGACCGTGGCGGTCTCCGCGTCGACCGGCAGGAACGATACGGCCGCCAAGGCCATGGCCAGGATGACGACGGCTGCGGCCGCCGCCTTCAAAGCGTCTGCTCTCATGTGCGCATCTCCGGAACCGGCAGGAGGCGCCGGGCTGAGTACGGAATGACCCCAGCATGTAGATATAGGATGACCTGTCCAACTCGGCAGGATGTGTCAAGCAGGAGGGCTTCTGAAGACGTGGTAGTGCCTGGACAGGGACCCGTGGACCCTCTGGACGTACATCCCTTCCAGCTCCATGCCAGGGAACTCCGCGGGATGGGGGAGCACGACGCCGGCGCGGGCGCCCGGGCGCAGGGCCTTCGGGATCGAGGCCCCCGCCCTGCGGTAGATCTCCTCTATGTCCTCCCCTCCGGTCTTGGTGGACCTTCCGTAAGGGGGGTCGGTGCAGACGGCGTCGACGCCCGGGAACCTTTCGCCTATGTCGCCGATGTCCATGACGTCGAAGTCCTCCAGCCTGTACCCGTAGAAGTCCATGTTCTCCCGGCACCCGGCGATCATCTCCTCGTCGAAGTCCGACGCCATGGCCTTCATCCCCATGGCAGCCGCCTCGATGACTATGCCCCCGGTACCGCAGAACGGGTCCAGGACGGTGCCGCCGGTCCTCACGCGGGTCATGTTGATAAGCGCACGCGCATACTTCGGATGCAATGAGATCGGCGAGAAGAACGGCCTCTCGCTCACCTTCCTTTTTTCGAGCAGGTCGGTGTCGGTCACCCGCTCCTCGACGAACAGGCGGACCTTGTCGCTCATGTGCATCTTGACGACGAAGTCAGGGTGCTTCAGGTCCACGTCGTTGTGGCGGGAGAGGATCCCTCCGACCTTGCGGACAAGGCCCTGGGAGTCCACATCCCGCATCATGCCCTCGAACCTCTTCCCGCGGACCGCGAACGTCCCCTCGGGAAGCTCCGCCGACTCCAGGCCGGAGACGTCGTCCGGGTCGTATTCGCCAAGGTAGCGTCCGAGGCTGTGAGTCAGGGATATGCGGTCGGCGACCTCCCCGAAGAAGCGGGAGTCGAACGAGGCCACCACGTACCCTGGGCCCGACGACACGATCTCGAAGGAGTCCGCGACGGCTCCGAGGCAGCCGGAGACCTCCGCCTTGGGCATGTCCTTCGACTCGCCGGAGAGCTCGAAGAAATATTGGGGGGACACGCCCCCCGTTAGAAATCAGTCCTTAATACCGTCTTCGGTGACGGTGAACACCGCCTCCCCTTCGGGGAGGTTGGGCGAGTCGATGAGCCTGGCGATCCTCTTGCCGGCCTTCCCCTTCCTGAGGTAGATGCGGAAGGTGGCGGTGTGCCCCACTATGTTCCCGCCGATCGGCCGGGTGGGGTCGCCGAAGAACGCGTCGGGCTTCGCCGCGACCTGGTTGGTCACAGCTATCACCGCGTTGTTCACTGTGGCGAAGTTGAGCAGGTCGTGCATGTGGCGGTTGAGGATCTGCTGCCTCTCGGCGAGGGAGCCCCTTCCGACGTACTCCGCCCTGAAATGGGACGTGAGCGAGTCCACAATCATGAGCCTGACCTTGATGTTCTGGGCCATCTCCATGGCCTTGTCGACCAGGAGCACCTGGTGCTGGGAGTTGAACGCCCTGGCGACGTGTATCCTGCTGAGGGTCACGTCGGGGTCCACCCCGAGGTAGTTCGCCATCTGGATGATCCTCTCCGGCCTGAACGTGTTCTCGCTGTCGATTATGATGACGTCCGAGTCGAGCCCGCCCCTGTCCTCAGGGAGCGTGGCATTCACTGCGAGCTGGAAGCAGACCTGGGTCTTGCAGCTGCCGAACTCGCCGAAGAACTCGACTATGGACTGGCTCTCCAGTCCGCCGTCGAGCAGCTCGTCGAACGCTTTGGAACCGGTCGTGAGCTTGGTCACGGCCTTCCTTCTTTCCAATATGTCGGAACCGGTCTCGAAACCGCCTATGTCAGCGCACAGCTTGGCACCCTCGATGATGTCCATCGCCTTCTTCTCGCCGATCTCGCATGTCTCTGCGAGCTCTTTGGGGGAAGCGACAGCAATGGCCATCAGATCGTTGTATCCTGCTTCGCGGAGTTTCTCTGATATGGCTGGTCCTACTCCTGGTATGTCTTCAAGGGTCTTGTGGGCCATTGTGATTCCTCGGAGGAGAATCGCCGGTTCTCGTATTTAACCCGGCGCGGGGGTTCTCCGAAAGTGAAAATCCAGGTCTTACGCCATCGGAAAAGAGGTCCGTTCTCTTGTAACGGACGATCGGCAGGTCGTGAATCGAGGTCTCCGGCCTCTGCCATCGGCTGCAGCTCGGACCGAGGGCAGGGGAAGAAGCAAGGAGCGAAGAACGGGAGGCAGAGGATGCCGTTCTCATCTATGAAGACGTCAGATTCCGGCAGCTCGATTCCCTTCAGGCCATCGTCTCATGTCGCTGCGCAGGATCAGCGGGATGTCTTCTCGCCGCCATCAAGGACGTCGCGAGGGACGTCTCGGAGGGAGAACTCGTAGCGTTCGCCCTTCCTGAGGAACATCGCGCTGCCCTTCCCTATGTCGTACGAGGAGACGCGGGCGGAGCCGGCGCGGGACATCAGTCCCGCCATGCCCTCCGCATCATCCACGGCGGGCAGCCCTTCCTCCAGGGCCCTGAACTCCATCAGGCCGCAGACGCGTTCCCCAAGGTCCGCCTCGGTCTCGAACCCCGAGACG
>JAFZXW010000087.1 GCA_017616575.1 Candidatus Methanomethylophilaceae archaeon | reverse complement strand
TGATGATCATCGCCAGGAACGTCGGCCCGCCGATGAACGACAGGACGACCCCCACGGATATGCTGTCGAGGATCGTGCGGGCGATGATGTCGGAGACCAGCACGAACAGGGCCCCTACAAGCATGGATGCGGGGACCAGGTACCGGTTGTCCACGCCGATCATCATCCTGACCATGTGCGGAACCACCAGCCCCACGAATCCCAGGACTCCGGTGACGGACACCTGCTCCGCTATCATGAACGACATGACCAGCAGGCACAGGTTCCTGAAGCGGTCGACGTCCAGGCCCAGGCTCTTGGCCCCCACGTCGCCCAAGGAGAGCTGGTTCAACTGTTTGGAGACCACCAGGAAGAACGCCGTGCCTGCCACAGTGATGAGGGCCATCAGGGGGATCTTGTCCGAAACGACGTAGTTGAGGGTGCCGACCATCCATTTGTAAATCTCTTGGGATTTCTCGGCCTCCGTCCCCATCATGATGAGCTGGGTTATGGCGCCGAACATGAAGCTCATCGCAAGCCCTGCAAGGACTATGGTGGCCGGGGACACGTTGCGCATGCGCGTGATGCCGACGATGACGAGCGCAGGTATTATCCCCATCACGAACGCGTTGAGCATCAGGCCCAGCTCGTCGGAGAAGAACGGCAGGACCAGCCCTAACGTGATGGCCGCCGCCACGCCCACCATGGCCCCGGAGGATATGCCGGTGGTGTACGGGTCCGCCAGCGGGTTCTTCAGTATCGCCTGCATGGCCACCCCCGCCACGGACAGCGCCGCTCCGGACAAGGCGGCGGCGAATATCCTGGGGAGCCTCTCCTCCCAGACTATGAAGCTGTCCCACCACATGTCGGACCCTTGCTCGTACTCCACGCCGGTTATCTTGTCCCATATGATCTGGAACGCCGTCGCCATGTCGATGTCGTGGCCGCCTATGGTGACGGAGAACACCATCACCAGCACGACGGCTATCAATCCGCCGATTATGAACAGGACCTTACGCAAGGTATGTTTGCGATACTCGTCCAGCTCGGCGCTGTTGTCCGTCAACACGCTGTCCATACCGAACCTCCGGATTCCGAAGAAGGCCAGTCGGACCCCGTCAAGGCCTATGCGACGGCTGCAATCGAGTTTTTCTTCATTCAATCGCCTGTATGGTGTATACGTCCAATGGCAACTCCCCATCCGTTAATATAGTTATGTGAACGCAAGTCGAATTCGGAAAAAACGGTCATCGTTGGACGATCAGACGGCTTACGCCTAGGGGCACGGACTTGTGCGGTTGCATGGATCCCGGCCGGGGAGCGGGCATGTCGAAAAATGCCGAGGCGCCGGACAGGTCAATGCGCGGATCAAGGCGTCCATGGATGCCGTCGGCCCCTTTGCGACGATGGACTGGATAATTATATTTATGAATTGAACATCGGAGCGTCGAGGTTATTCAACATGGCCGAAGCGAACAAGCTTGGTAGAAGAGTGTGCAAGTACAGAGAACAGCTGGGGCTGACGCAGGAGCAGCTTGCAGTCAACTCCGGACTTGACCTTGAGCTTGTCAAGGACGTCGAGGAAGGACGCACATACCCTCCTGTCGGCTTGCTCATCAAGATCTCCCGCGCCCTCGGGCAGAGGCTCGGCACGTTCATGGACGACCAGTTCCACCCCGACCCCGTCGTCGTCAGGAAGTCCTCCAGGAAGGAGGAGGCCTCCTCGAAGGGGGACTTCGGCAACTACCATTACTTCCCGCTCGGGAAGGGGAAGACCGACAGGCACATGGAGCCCCTCTTCATCAGGATGGAGAAGGACGACGTCCAGGAGTTCTCCATCCACGAGGGGGAGGAGTTCATCATCGTCGTTTCCGGGAGGGTCGTCGTGAAGTACGGGAAGCAGGAGACCATTCTGGAGGAGGGCGACTCCGCCTATTACAACTCCGTGGTCCCGCATTACGTCGGATGCATCGACGGGCCGGCGGAGATATACGCCGTCCTGTACGCCCCCATCTGAGGCGATAACGTGCCGTGTGTTCCAAGGAAGAACATCACCAGCGACGAGAGGCTGGGAGACCTGCTGGACAAATGCGTCCGGGAGCATCCGGACAACGACGCCATCGTATATGTGGACAGGGAGCTCCGCCTTTCCTGGAGGGAATGGGGGGCCGAGGTCGACCTCGTGGCCAAGGGGCTGATGTCCATGGGCGTCAAGAAGGGCGACAAGGTGGCCATCTGGGCGACCAACGTCCCGGACTGGATCACCCTCATGTTCGCGACCGCCAAGATCGGCGCCATCCTTCTCACGATCAACACCAACTACCGGAGGGCGGAGCTGGACTACGTCTTAAAGCAGTCCGACATGGAGTACCTGTTCCTCATCGACGGGGTGCGCGACGTCGACTACGTGCAGACGGTGTACGATTTGGTCCCGGAGCTCAAGCAGCAGCCCAGGGAGAACTTCCATTGCGAGAACTACCCCCATCTCAGGAGGGTGGTGTTCCTGGGGCCGCAGAAGCACCGCGGCATGTACTCCATGAGCGAGGTCAAGTCCCTGGCATGCGACGTCACCGAGGAGGAGTACCAGGCCAGGAAGGACTCCGTGGACGTTCACGACGTCACCATGATGCAGTACACTTCCGGGACCACCGGGTTCCCGAAAGGGGTCATGCTCACCCATTTCAACATAGGGAACGACGGGTACTGGCTCGGGGCCAACATGAACTACGGGGCGGAGGACCGCCTGTGCATCAACGTCCCCCTGTTCCACTGCTTCGGGTGCGTCCTCGGGGTGATGGCCTGCATCAACCACTGCGTCACGATGGTGTTCTGCGAGGTGTTCGACCCCGTCAAGGTAATGACGTCCATCGAGACCGAGAGGTGCACCTCCGTATACGGCGTTCCGACCATGTTCATCAACATCCTGAACCACAAGCTGTTCAGCAAGTTCGACTTCTCGTCCCTCAGGACGGGGATCATGGCGGGCTCCCCTTGCCCCATCTCCGCCATGGAGGAGGTGGTCGACAAGATGAACATG
>JAFZXW010000086.1 GCA_017616575.1 Candidatus Methanomethylophilaceae archaeon | reverse complement strand
GGTATTACGGTCGTAGGTACGGGAATAACGTGCCTGCCTCATCAGATCGAGCATGCCGTCGACGTCGACGACGTCCATGTAGCCCTTCGACAGGATGCGATATCTTTCTATCCCATGGGAATGCCTGTCCAGATCCGCGAGGTTCCTGGCCCCGGACATGTGGAAATTGGACAGGATGCGGACCCCGTAAGTCACGCAGATCTTCCCGTCCACGAACTCCACGACGGCAGATCCCTTACGGTCGGCTATCATGTAATGCATCTCGAACCCGCTCATATGCCCCTTCGGAAGGGAATGGACGTCATGAGCCCTGATCAGGTCCACGGCCTCGTTGACCGATGACGCCTAGTCGAGCACCATGCGGACGATCATCGCCATGCTGAGGCGCTCCGCCCCCGGGTTGGTGGACTCGGTCTTCCCTCTGTCGCTCACGGTGATGCCGTTCACGCAGCATGCCAGCCCGGCGTCGTTTAGTCCGTCCATGGTCATGAACGGGAGATAAGCGTACAGAGGGGAATCCTCCTGGGAATCGACCACGTCGGATGGAATCAAGGACGAGGACACCCCCATGGAGGCGTGCCGCCCCTCTTTCGCGGATGTGAACACGACGAAATCCGCCTTGTCCCCGATGGCCCAATCGTAGTTCCTTCCCAGAAGGACGCCCTTGGAAACGGCGGAGCAGGAGAATCCGGACGGAGGGTTCTCTGCAAAATAGCGTTCCCCCTCGGAGTAATCGTAATCGTCGTAGCGGATCCTGTAAAGAAGGTCGTCCAGCTTCTCCGCCTTCCCGTGCATGCATCCGCCTCCCATGGGCGCATGATGATGGAGGTCGGATAAAACGGTTCGGAATCGGAGTTCCGTGTACTTCAGATTGCGTCCCCTGCTCTTCTCGACAGGATACTTGACGGCGTTCTTGGCCAGCTTGTCCTTCAAGGCATCGGAGAGGTCTATCCCGTTCATCTGGCCGAAGCGGAGGACGAAATAAAGGACGTCGGCGAGCTCCTCGCGTACGCGCTCGGACCCTTCGGGGTCCTTGACAAGGGAAAAGCATTCCTCGTCAGACTTGAACCTGAAGAGGTCCAGAAGCTCCGAGGCCTCGGTCGCGATCCCGATTGCCAGATCCTTGGGCCCGTGGAACCTGTCCCAATCCCTCTCCTCGCAGAACCTTCTGACGTCCTCCTTCGCATCGAAGAACGTGGATTCCCCATCGCTCATGCTGACGTCAAGAATACAGGAATAGAAAAACAAATTGGAAGGGCCGGGCCGAAGCCCGGTTGAGTTTCAAGCTCACAGGGAGCGCTTCTTGCTCGGTGCGGAGGATGCGGACTTGCCGACATCGAAGTTGATGCCGCAAGACATCTCGGGATGGTGGGTGTGGTTCCAGTACTGGATGAGTATCCAGCAAGGGACATACAGGAAAGTCGCCGCGATTCCGACGAACACATAGGTGAGTCCCATGGAGTTGTTCACGTAGTACAGTAGGCCGGGGATCATGAAGAAGAACTCGAAGATCATCATGAACCAGGCTCCGCCGTACCAGAACTTCCCGACCTTGTAGACCCTCTCGACGTCCTTGAACCTGGCGTCCCTGCGGGACTTGATGAACGCGCAGCAGCACATCCCGAGCGCTATGGCGAACCCAAGCGCGGACACGGCGAGAATCTGGGAGGCGGAAATCCCTGCCAGAATGATGATGAACCCGATCGCGGCCTCGAAGAACATGGCGTACATCGGCACGCCGTACTTGTTGGTCTTGGAGAAAAGCAGAGGGAAGTTCCCGTCCTTGGCCATGATCTGGATGGTCCTGGCCGTGGCGAGGAACGCGCTCTGGATGATCATGACCATGCCTGCAATGAGAAGGAACACGGCGATGAGGCCTCCGATGTCACCGAAATCGCCTTTCGCGATAGGAATCAGGGTGGACGCTCCGGCCTCCTCGATGCCAGTGTTGCCGAGAGTGCCGTACATGCAGAACGCGATGACGAAATACATGAAAAGACAGAGAAGTCCGCAGGCGGTGAGCGCCTTGGGGACGTCCTTCTCAGGCTGCTTGTACTCCGCGCCGTAGGTGGCGGCGGACTCCCACCCGACGGCGCTCCACTGCGCGACGGTGAAACATCCGAGGATCATGAGGATGGTGTCCCCGTCCCATGCCCAGGGAACCGTTTCTGACAGATTCCACGGTTTCGTCTCAGGGACGAGCTCCCCAGTGATGTAATCGAGGTTGAACATTCCGTTGAAGAGAGGGACAAGGCAGATGATGAGGATAGGAACGATGGTGATTCCTGCGAGAATCAACTGGACCTTGGCGCCGCCCTCGAGCCCCTTGCGCCCGGAAAGGATGATGAATCCATAGATGAGGGCGCCGAGGAGCAGGTAAAACCCGGTCGCGGTGAACCCTTCGAATCCGAGGTTGAAGTAGTCGTTGATGTAGACGCCCGTCATGATAGTGAAAATAGGAATGACGGGAACCCACGTGGCAAAATAAGCCCAAGCTCCAAGAGAGCCGATGACTCTTCCGGTGTTGATTTTCTTGTTTTTGTATTTCTCGTCGTCCCTGTACACGTGCTGAATCGAACCGCCGATCCCTGCGACGCCGAAAGTGGCGCACATCTCCCCGAGAGGGAGGTTGAGCAGGAATCCAGAAAGGACAGAGAACACCCAGATGATGATGCTCATTGCCCAGAGAGTTAGAGACAGGTCGCATAAGGACGGGACGATCAGAATCGGGATACCCATGGCGATGATGAGCCCCTGCTTCCAGTCGATGGTCCTGAGAAGCTCATAGGTGCCGCCTTGAGTGCTGCTTTCTGCGTCTGCCATGAAATGACCTCATTGGCCTCTTAAAAGAAGCCGTTGGTCGGCAAGATACGGAATCACTTATAAATTTATTGACAAGTTATCATTTTTATTGACTGTATTGTATAAACAAGGGTCGTTTGAAGTTAATTTTAAATAAAAGTGCATCCCGACTGAATTGGATGGACCTTAAAACTGTCAAATATAGTCGATGATAAGGCTGTTTACCTATGCTTATAGATTATATTATCCATAACGTCCATAGCATGTAATAGGGAATAAACCACCAAATAATATTGATTTATTCATAGGTTACGTAATTATAACCCATAAAACCATGAGTATGCTTGTCCAGTACTTAGGCATATATAAAAATATATTCTTTTAATTCAAGTGAATAGAGAAAAGCCCATTATATGTACATTTTTATCCAGACGTCGCACCGTCGCAGTAATCCGGAACGACACTATTTACATCGCAACAGAATCGGCCCCATCGGCTACTAACTAACCATAACAAGATTATTTTATCCGCCCGGCAACACATGGATTATATCTGGATTATACATGACGCACCTATGGATTACCCCGCCAGCTACGTTCAGGACGTTCCGTGCCCGTCCGCACGTGCATCTAGAACCGTACTGGGCGGCTGGCTGAAGGACAGGTTGTCCGAACACGCCATGACTGTCGCGAAAACCCATATTCAATACGAAATCAGGAGGGGTCTCCGAAATGACTCTCGGAATCGGGATCGACACCGGCGGGACTTTCACCGACATCGTCATCATCGACCTGGAGTCGGAGGAGGTGCTTCGCAAAAGCAAGTCGCCGACTACGCCCGAAGACCTCAGCAAGGGGATCCGCGGCGCAATGTCGTACCTCGACCGCGGGCTCTTGGCCCATGTCAGCGTCGTCTCCTTATCCTCGACCTTGGCCACTAACTCCGTGGTTGAAGGAAAAGGATGCAGGGTCGCCCTCATCTGCGCCGGGTCCGAAGTTGAGAAGCCGGACGCCGAGGAATACGTGTCCATTTCCGGAGGACACAACATCCACGGGGGCGAGGAGCAGGAGCTGGACATCGGCAAGGCAAGAAAATTCATGGAATCCGTCCGCGGAAAGGTAGGCGCGGTCGCTATAAGCTCGTTCATGTCCGTCCGCAACCCCGAGCACGAGAACAGGCTGAAGGACCTTACCGCCGAGATCCTTGACGTCCCCGCCGTCTGCGGGCACGACCTGTCGTCCAAGCTGGGTTTCGGGGTACGCACGTCCACCTGCGTGATGAACGCTAGGCTGATCCCGGTGATGAGGTCCCTCATCGATTCGGTCACGAAAGTGATGACGGAGTTCGGGATTCGCGCCCCTCTGATGATGGTACGCGGAGACGGCACCATGATGGGAGAGAGCGTCGCGATGGAGAAGCCCATAGAGACCGTGATGTCTGGGCCCACGGCAAGCATGATCGGCGCCGTGAGGATGACCGGCCTCAAGGACGCGGTCGTGATGGACATGGGCGGCACGACCACCGACATAGGGATACTCAGGAACGGAAGGCCGGCGCTCGCCCCGGAAGGGATGACGATCGCCGGGAAGAAGACCCATGTGCTTGCAGCGAGGATCTCCACCGCTGGAATCGGAGGGGACAGCCGCATCATGGTCAACGGCGGGAAGATAGTGCTCAAGTCCACCCGCGCCGTGCCTCTCCGCGTGGCGGCCTCCAGATGGCCCTCCGTGATAGACTCGATGATGTCGCTTCCGACAGACGCGTCCCCGGACCCCGAATACCCCGACGACATGGTCTTCCTGGATTCGGAGCTTTTCGTCACGCTGGGGTTCCCTCCTAGCGGGATTTACATGTCCCCCGAAAGCAGGATGTTCCTGGAGATGGCGTCCGAACAGCCGATCAGCGCCCGCGAAGCAGCCGAGGAAATCGGCACCTACCCGTCCGCCTTGGACATCCGCGGATTGGAGGCCAGAGGATTCATACAGAGGATTGCCTTCACCCCGACAGACGTCCTGCACGTGGACGGGACCTACCTGGAATACGCCAGAGAGGCTTCCATCATGGGGGCCCGCTACCTTTCCCGCAAATGCAAGATGACCATCGGGGAGTTCGTGTCTGGCTGCAGGGAGAACGTCAAAGCCAAGCTGTGCACCGAGCTGATGAAGGTCCTTCTCGCAGACGAGATGGGGGAAAGGCCTCTGGAACCATATGCGGCCAGCATGGTCATCAAATCCGCGCTCGGGATCTCAAGCACCTACGGATGCTCGATAAGGCTGAACATCCCCATAATCGGGATGGGGGCGCCTTCCGGCACCTATGTCAGATGGACTGGGGACGCATTCGGCACGAAGACTGTCATAGACCCCCACTCGGACGTCGGCAACGCCCTGGGTGCGATAACGTCCACCGTATCCGAATCGGTGGAGGTGATCGTCTCCCCGGAGGACCTGGATTCCCCGTCGTCCGGGTTCGAGGTGTTCTCCCCCGAGGGGAAGGAGGTGTGCGCAACATTGGAAAAGGCCTTAGCCCGCGCCGAGGAGATCGGCAAATCCATATCCGGGTCCAGGGCCCGCCTCAGCGGCGCCGCCGACATCGTGTTCGAGGTCAAACGGGGCGAAAGGTACCTGCCCCTCAGAGGGATAAAGGTCCTGGTGGACTGCGTGATAACCGTCACCGCCGCAGGGAAGCCGAGGGCGTTCGACGCGGAGAAACTATAATCCGCAGAGCCATCTCCGCACGATGGCATCCGAAATCTTCGACATCGCCCTCAAAGGAGACGGCCAGCGTACGGTCAGAAAAGGGAAGGTCCCCGCCGGGTCTACGTTCGCGGACCTGGAGAGATATGTTTTGAGATCTATGGGATGGGATTCCGACGGACTTCGCGGGTTCGTCGTCCCCGGGACCGGCGCCAGGATTGGAGACGAATCCACGCCTGTCGACACTTACGGTAGGATGCCATTGGACTATGTGCGCGGAAAAACCGTGCTCAGGATAACGTTCCTGGGACTTTCGGACCCGGATTATTCGTCATCCGCCTTCGAGCCGCGCCGTAGCAGTGCCCGCACCGAAGCGATCCGCGATTGCCTGAGAAGGCGGGAGAAGTCTCTAAGCTCTACGGTATGCCTGGACGACGCGACTCTCAGGAAAGTTGCCGACGCCATCGCATCCAGCCGGAAGGCGGACATGTACCTGGACCTTGAGACCATGTCTATCACCAGTAATTCCGGAGCCCGCACCGTCCTCATACGGGAGAAGGAGTCGTCTTTCCTGATAGATGCGGAGAAAAGGTTCTGCGCATCCGCAGGAATCGACGTCCGGGCGCAGGAAAGCCAATGGCATGCGCGTTTCCTGCAGGAGGTTTCCCGCTCTTCCAAGACCTCCAAGGCATGGCAGGCTTTCTTGGAGAAAGAATCCGTCTTAGCGGCAGAGGCATGGGCAGTCGAGAACGGCCTCCGCGGCAACGCGCACGTCGAGGACCCGGGGCTCCTGCCCTGCAGATACTGCGGAAAGGATCTGGAAGCCTCCGAAGACCTCTCTGGAATGCCTGTGATGGCAGACCGCCCCCGCTATCCGATGATAGTCCGCTGCCCGGAATGCGGAAAGGCCAGCAGGCTCAGGCTGTTCAACGACGGATTCTCGCTGGAATACTGCTTCGAAGGGGAATCCCGCTCTTGCCATGTCACCAAGGGACTGACTCTGGCAAGGAAACAGGCCGAATCCGAGACGGATCCGGACAAGAAAGCATACGTCCTCCTCATCGCGGCGTTGGAGGCGTACCGTTGCGGAAAACAAGAGGATTCCAGGAGATTCCTGGAGGAGGCCTCGAGAACGAAGCCGGAAGAATCAGCCGCCGTCTCGGCCTACATCTGCTCCGGCAAATCTTACGTCTATGACGGCGACTGCTTGTTAGCCAAGATTCTCTCGGATTGCTCATGCATGCTATCGGAAGACTCTTTCGACCTGGTTTCAAAGAAAATCGAGAGTATCGAGGATGCCGTGGGAGGAGCCGGCCTTCCGTATTGGCTCGTTTGGGATATCAGACTCTCGGAGATCCTCGCCCTGTCTTCGACGGAGGATGCGGAAAAAGCGTTCGAATCGATGGAGAAGACCGTCCGTTCGTTCATATACGAGCTTGACAAGAAGGGGTTCGCCACTGGCGAGGACTGCCGCGTTCTATGCTCCATGACGGAGGCCGTTTCCCGTTTCTCACATCTCAGGCTGGGTCCCGAAAAGGCCCTCCCCCTTCTAGACTATGTTTCAGAGCTGTTCTCTAAAAAGCCTTTCCACAATCCGGCCGTCCTTGCCGTTGTCGGCCTGAGGCGTGGCGCGGCCAGGATGTCCTTATGCGAAGACGACGGCGCAGTGACCGACCTGATATCCGTCATTGACTCCGTGAACACCATCTCTGGACGCGGACCGGTTGCGGGAAGGAGGGCTCTCGCAGCGAT
>JAFZXW010000085.1 GCA_017616575.1 Candidatus Methanomethylophilaceae archaeon | reverse complement strand
GGAGAGGCCGGAGCTCGCATTCAAGGACTTCGAGATATCGACTGCGTTCCTGGACGAGGAGAGCCTGGACGAGTTCATGGATCTCGTGATGGACACCTCCCTGGAAAGCGTCGAGAGGTCGGCCGAGAAGGGCGAGGCGTGGCTGGAGCGCTTCGAGCCCCTGTTCGGCTTCGAGGACGCCCTCGAGGACCGCTTCGGGGACCTTCTCGAGATCGGGTTCGTGGAGGACCTGGTGTCGCGCATCGGATACCTGGACCTGGACAGCGACCTCAAGGCCCGCATGGCGGCCGTCACCGCGGCGGACGTCGCGTTCGCCTACTCTGCGTTCGACCTGTACCTTCCGGACCATCAGGGGGTCATGGAGGCTTCCGCAGGCGTCCTGAGGTCAATCGAGGCCGACGAGGGCCTGTCCGCAGGGGTCAGGATGCTGGCCGGGACGCTGGGGGACACCATGGAGAGGATGATGGACATCGAGATGGACGCCTGCAGGAAGCACGGCGAGGACGGCATCGACGCCCTTTGCAACTACTGGGTCGAGGGATCCGACGGCCATGAGGACATGATAATGGACATGTTCCTCGAGAGCGTCAAGTTCGCGACATCCAACAAGCGCAACAAAGGCGCGAAGAAGAAGGCGGACAAGGCGGCTGACGACTATAGGGATCTCCTGGAAAAGACCCTGTCGGACGGGACCTTGGACGATTACAGGTCCTCCAGGAGTCCGGACGGGCCTTTCGGGCCGTTCGACGGCAGGGAGTGCCCCGAATGCGGCAGGTTCGTCCCCGCCGGCCCTGGAGGAGTCATTCAATGCGGATGCGGGTTCAAAGGAAGGATCGTGACCGAGGCGATAGACGACCTGCCCGAGGACCTGGAATCCCTTCATGCAATCGCGGGGAGGGCCTTCTCCGACCTGGACTCGGAGGCGTTGAACAACGTCGGCGAACGCATCCTGGACATCGACGACAAGGACTGGCGCGGATGCGTCGCGCTGGCGTGGTCATGCGTCCTCGACGGCAACCTGGCCGTGGCCTTGGGGATCCTGATGCCTTGCATGGAACACATCGGCCGGGACGACGCCGAGGAGTTCTCGGACAAGGCGTTGGAACTGATCTCACAAGGAATATCAGATTCCTCCAGTGAGGACGACGCCTTGTCCCTGATTCCTCTCTCGATGGTCCTGGCCTCCTTCCCCGGGATCGAAGATCAGAGGCCGGTAGCCCTCAGGCTTTTAGAAAGGATAAAAGAAAAGGGATTCGGCGGTTTCGCCTCCATAGGCCTGGCCTCCATGATACCGAGCACTATAGTGAACTCTCTTGGCTCCCATACATATCCGCTGTACGAGGTCGAGGACGTCATGAAGAAGATCCTGGACCTGCAGGAGGCGGCCCACATTGCCGCAAAAGACGCCGGCGTTCCGGAGACCGACGACGGGCTGTACGTCATGAGGATGCTCGAAGACAACATCGGCTCTCTGAAAACCGTCTTGAGAATCCTGGAGGAAAGGTCCGGGAAAGAGCCCATGGCGACAGGGGACGAGACGTACGAAGAATACCTGGAGGTCCTGGACGCCATGACAGATTTCTTCAAGGAGGACGACTCCCGCGGCCGCGACCCCAGTAGGACGTCCAAGGCAGAGAAAAGACTCAGGAGGTCCCTCGAAGGGTACCTCCAAGCGGCCTGAGAGGGGGAGGACCCCCTCAGACCTCTATAAGGATGAGAATTCCGCCGACCTGGATGGTGTCGACGGCCTTCCCGTCAAGCATCAGGCGCTTCTCTATCTAGAAGTACTCCGGGCCGACCTGCACGGCCTCCCCGTCGACATCCACGCAGAGAGGCCCTTTGGAGATCTCCTCCGCGGCCTTCTCCGGGTCCATGGACGCCACGGCGGCGACTATGGCCTTGGCCTGGGCCTTGAACGCGGGGCCGAGCTTCGAATGCACCGGCTTGATGCCGACGACCTTCTCCACGAGGTCCGCCTCGGGGGCGATCTTCACCGCCTTGGCCTTGGCGGTCTCCTCGATGTCGGCCTTGGCGCACTCCAGGACCTTGGCCTCGGACCCGACCAGCTCGACCATGGCCAGCTCGGCGTTGAGCGGGATCTTCCTCTCGCCCTTCCAGGCGCGGATCTCGGCCAGGACTACCTTGAGGACCTCCCCGGCGGACTCGGCCTCCTCGTCGGTGAACATGGGCTTCGGCCAGGAGGTGAGATGGACGCTCCTGCATCCGTCGATGGCCTTGAAATGCTCCTGGTAGACGTCCTCCGTGACGTGGGGCATGAAGGGCGCCAGCATCTTAATGCATCCGAGGAACACGTTGTAAAGAGTGTACTTGACGGCCGGGTCGTCCCTGGCCTTCACCATCTCGACGTAGTTGTCGGCGAACTCGTGCCAGATGAACCCCTCGACCTCCCTCATGGCCTTGTCGAACTGGTACTGATAGAGGGAGTCGGTGACCGTCGCGAGGACCTTCGAGAACCTGCTGATGATCCACCTGTCGGAGGTCCTGAGCTCGGGCATGGACTCCGGGACGCCGTCGAAGAACCTCCTGACGAACTGCCCCAGGTTGAACACCTTGTTGCAGAGCTTCCTCCCGCGGACCACGTCCTTCTCCCTGAAGGCGTGGTCTATCCCGAGGGAGCAGGTGGCCGCGTAATACCTGAGCGCGTCCGCGCCGTAGTTCTTCAGGATGGGGATCGGGTCGATGACGTTCCCTATGGACGAATGCATCGGGGTCCCGTCCGGGGCCATGATGAACCCGTGGATCATGATGTCCTTCCACGGGATGCTCTCCTCGATCTGCTCCGCCCTCAATATGGAGTAGAACGCCCAGGTCCTGATGATGTCGTGGGACTGCGGCCTCATGCTCATGGGGAACAGCTTCTTGTGGAGCTCCTCGTCCCTGCCCCAGTACGTGTTGTAAAGCGAGGACCCGGAGGAGTCCATCCAGGTGTCGAACACGTCCGGGCAGCCTATGAGCTTCCCGCCGCACTCGGGACACTTCTCGACCGTAGGGGCGTCGAACACGGGGTCGACGTAGCACTGCTCCTCCGTGGCGCAGACCGCGTGCCCGCACTTCTCGCACTCCCAGACCGGGATGGGCGTGGCGAACACCCTCTGCCTGCTGAGGACCCAGTCCCACTCCAGGGAGTTGGTCCAGTCCTGCAGCCTTATCTTCATGAACTCCGGGAACCAGTTGATCTCCTCCGCCCTCTTGAGTATGGTCTCTTTGAAGGAGGTGGTCTTCAGGAACCACTGGGGCACCTGGAGGAACTCTATCGGGGTGTGGCACCTCCAGCAGATGGACACCTGCTGGGGGTTGTCCTCCTGCTTGACCAGCAGCCCGGCGGCGCGGAGGTCCTCTATGGCGGCCTCCCTGGCCTCGAGGACGGGCATCCCGGCGTACTTCCCGGAGAGCTCGGTCATCTTACCGGCCTCGTCGATCCCCTTCTCCATCGGGAGG
The DNA here is from genome assembly GCA_017616575.1 of Candidatus Methanomethylophilaceae archaeon. Lineage (GTDB taxonomy): Archaea > Thermoplasmatota > Thermoplasmata > Methanomassiliicoccales > Methanomethylophilaceae > Methanoprimaticola. The sequence continues at coordinate 1,820 of JAFZXW010000085.1, read as the reverse complement.
TGGTACTTCATGACCCACATGAGGTCGTCCTTGTCGCCGATGGTGCAGATCATGACGTTCCCGGTGCCGTAGTCCATCTTGACCGCCGGGTCGGATATGACCTTGACCTTCCTTCCGTAGAGGGGCGTGACGAGCTCCTTCCCGATGAGGTGGCTCTTGGACTTGTCGTCGGGGTGGACGGCGACGACCTTGCAGGTGCAGAGGAGCTCCGGCCTGGTGGTGGCCACGAGCACGTAGTCGTCCTTGTCGGAGCCGGCTACCATGAACTTGATGTAATTCAGCTTGTTGACGTTGTCCCTGTACTCGACCTCGGCGTCCGCCAGCGCCGTCATGCACCCGGGGCACCAGTTCACGGGGAAGTTCGCCTTGTAGATGAGGCCCCTCCTGAACAGATTGACGAATGAGAGCTGGGTTATCCTCCTGTAGTATGGTGCGTCCGTCTGGTAGTAGATGCTGGGGTCCATGGACTCGCCGAGCATCTTGAAGTCCTCGGTCATCTGGGCGATGAAGCCGTTGGCGTACTCCTCGCACAGCCTCCTGTACTCCTGCCTGGGGGTGTCCAGCTTGGTGATGTGGTGCTTCTTCTCGACCTTGACCTCTATAGGCGTCCCGTTGACGTCGAAGCAGAGCGGGAAGAACACGTTGTAACCGTTCATCCTCCTGAAACGCGCGGCGAAGTCGATGAGGGAGTACCCGGTGGCGTGCCCGAGATGGAGGGGCCCCGAGGTGTACCTCGGCGGATTGTCGATGCTGTACACCGGCTTGTCGGACTCCGGGTCGAAGCGGTACACCGCGTCGTCCTTCCACATGTCCTGCCAGCGTTTCTCGATGGAAGCTGAATCGTACTGTGCCATGGCTAACGGCCATGCATAATTGATAGGATATATAAGGGTGTCAAAGGGGTTTGAGGGGGCCGGAAGCCCCCTTGGAAGTCACTTCTTCCTCTTGCGGAAGGTGACCTTGGAATCCTTCATGTCTATGACGGCGTCCCCCAGCTTCTTGATGAGGACGGACGCGGTCTGCACGAGGTCCCATCCGACCTCCTTCATCTGGACGGCGGTGCCGTTGATGAACAGCCTCGCGCTGATGCTGTACTTGAAGTTCCCGCCGGCGTCGTTGTACCTGGACACGTGCATCGTGAGGGACTCGGGCTTGTATATCTTGGAGATCTTGGCGACCATCGTCTCTATCTCGGCGTAGATCGCCTCTGTGGCGAACTTCTCCTCGTCCTCCAGCCCGCTGATCTGGACGAACATCATGTCCCTCTCCCTGCAGGCGGATATCAGCTCGAGGATGTCGAACTCGGTGATTATCCCGACGAGCGTCTTGCCTTCGACCACCGGCAGCGAGGAGAACTTGTTGTCCACCATCAGGTCCACGGCCTCCGAGATGTCCGCGTCCCACTCGATGACGCAGGCGGACGTGGTGGCGATGGACTCCACGGTTATCTGCGAGCGGGAGCTCTTCTCCAGGTCCCCTATGGTCTTGTTGTCCTTCTTCCAGTTGTTGTCTATGATCTCCCTCATGCCCACGATCCCTGTGACCGCGTTCTGCTCGTCGACCACGGGTATGGTCCTGTAGTCCTCGCGGATCATCAGGTCGAGGGCGTCGTCCATCAGGTCGTTCACCTTGACGGACTCCACCGGGTTGCTCATGACCTCCCAGACCTTGATCTCCTTCAGGGCGCGAATGTCCCTTACTATCTCAATCAGCCTGTTCCTCTCTATTATTCCCACTATCTTCTTCCCGTTGAGGATCGGGAGCTGTCTGCAGTTGTTGGAGACTATCATCTCGGCTATGCGGGTGATCTCCATGTCGGC
>JAFZXW010000084.1 GCA_017616575.1 Candidatus Methanomethylophilaceae archaeon | reverse complement strand
GTTCCCGTCCCAGCGGATGAACCCGTCGCCGTCTGCCACGAGGATCTCGCACTTGGGGTTGCTCTTGAGCTGCTTGCAGACGTCCTTGTGGTCGCCAACGGCGAAGTAGATCTCGCCGTCCAGAACGGTCTTGAATCCGAGGAGCCTCATCCTGGGCTGTCCGTTGCAGATGGTCGCGAGGGTGAAGACCTGGGCCTCCTCGAGGGCGCAGTCGATGTACTCCATGGGCTCGACCTCGATGGTGAGCGGCTCCACGAGCTGCTTTATCCACTCCTTCTCCTCGTCGGAGACCTTTCCGTCGATGGCGCATACCATCAGGCAGAGGAAGACGATGTCGTCCTTGATCTCGGGAGAGACCAGGCCGATGACGTCGACCATGGTGTCAACGATCTCCTGGATCTCGGCGGGGTCGTCGAGTCCCTTCTCGTTGAACATCTTCACGGCCTCGTCGTAGCTCATGTCGCGTCCGGTGCTCTGGTCGAAGACGGGCTTGATGAGCTCGAACTCCTCCTTGGTCAGCACGCCGTCGGCCGAGATTGAGGCGAGGATGAAGTTGAGGTAGGCGGCAAGGGCGTTCTCGCCACCGGCGATGGCGGAAAGGGAAGCCAGAACGTCGCCGGAAAGGGCGTTGAAGGTCTTGGTGAAGGATTCGCGGTCGAGTTTCTCCAATTTGTCGCAAAGCTCTTCGAAGCTGCTCATGACGGGCGGATGCGGGAATGAGCCTTTAAATGTTGCCGAAAGGCGCTCAGCTCTGAGGACGGTGCTTGGAGTCCTTTCTCCTTATGTCCACCCTTTTGACCTTCCCGCTGATGGATTTGGGGAGCTCCTTGACGAACTCGACCGCCCTCGGGTACTTGTACGGGGCGGTGTTGTGCTTGACGTAGTCCTGGATCTCCTTCTTTAGCTCGTCGGAGGGCTCGTACCCGGCGCGGAGGACTATGGTGGCCTTCACCAGCTGCCCCCTGACGGGGTCCGGGACGCCCGTCACGGCGCACTCCAGCACCGCGGGGTGCTCCAGGGCGCAGCTCTCGACCTCGAAGGGGCTGATCCTGTACCCGGACGACTTTATGATGTCGTCGTTCCTACCGGAGTACCAGTAGTATCCGTCCTCGTCCTTCCATGCCACGTCGCCGGTGTGGTGCCATCCGTCGCGGAGGGTCTGGGCGGTCTTCTCCGGGTCGCGGTAGTACTCCACGAATATGCCGGGCACCCTCGGCTCTATGCCGACCACGATCTCCCCTTCCTCCCCTACGGGGCAGGGCTCCCCGTCCTCGTCGACGATCTCGACGCGGTATTGCGGCGACGGCCTGCCCATGGACCCGGGCTTGGGCGTCATGCCTTTGATCGTCCCTACTATGACGGAGGACTCCGTCTGGCCGAAGGCCTCCATCAGTTTCAGCCCGGTGGCCTCGTACCACTTGTTGAAGGTGTCCGGGTTCAGGGCCTCCCCTGCGATGCAGCAGTTCTTGAGGGAGGACAGGTCGTGCCCCTCCAGCCCGGCGTTCAGATAAAGCCTGAACATGGTGGGCGGGCAGCAGAACGTGGTGATCCTGTGCTTCTCGATCATGTCGAGGATCTTGTGGGGGTCGAACCGGTCGAACTCGAAGACGAACGACGCGCCCTCCATCAGCCATACGGAGTACAGGCGCCCCCAGGCGGTCTTGGCCCATCCGGTGTCGGCGACGGTCCAATGAATCCCGTCGGGGTCGACCTGGTGCCAGTATTTGGCTAGCAGGATGTGCCCCAGGGGATACGTCTGGTCGTGGACGGCCATCTTGGGGTTGTCGGACGTCCCTGAAGTGAAGTACATGAGGAAGCGGTCGGTCTTGTGGGTCGGCACCCTCTCCCATTCCTCGGGATAGCCTTCCACTTCTGTATCGAAGTCCAGCCATCCCTCCCTCTGGCCGCCGACTATGAATTTGCAGGACAGGTCCTTGGACGTCTCGGCCGCGTCGAAGGAGTCCGCGGCGTCGGTCATGGATGTGACGACCGCCGCCTTGATCCCGGCCGCCCTGATGCGGTAGTCTATGTCGTGCGGCTTGAGCATGAACGTGGCCGGGACGGGGATCGCGCCCATCTTGTGCAGGGCGGTTATGATGTACCAGAACTGGTAGTTGTTCTTCAGGACCAGCATCACGAAGTCGCCTTTGGAAATGCCCTTGGAGGCGAAGTAGTTGCACGTCTTGTCGCTCATCCTCTTGATGTCCGCGAACGTGAACACCTTCTCGCGCCCGTTCTCGTCCGTCCATACGAGGGCCTTTCTGCCGGGGTCGTTGACGGCGATGTCGTCGACTATGTCGTAAGCGAAGTTGAAACTGTCAGGGCAGTCGATGTCCAGATGCTTTAGGTTCCCTTTTTCGTCGAAGGTCTCCTTGATGTATCTCAGGTTGATGTCCCTCATGGTTCCTTTGTCCTGGTTGCGTGACGGGGATTAGGTAGTCATATTTAATAACAATGCATAAAAATGCCCGCTGATACGAATTTCGTAGAGAATTGGAGAAACTTGTTACGAGAATCGAAAAGAGGTTTAAAAAAATTTTATGAAAATCGAATTCAGGAGCGGCCCTCATCCTTCTTGCGGATCTCCACCCTGCGTATCTTCCCGCTGATGGTCTTAGGGAGCTCCTTGACGAACTCGACCGCCCGGGGGTATTTGTAAGGGGCGGTGTTGTGCTTGACGTAGTCCTGGATCTCCTTCTTCAGCTCGTCCGAGGGCTCGTACCCGGCGCGGAGGACGATGGTGGCCTTCACCAGCTGCCCCCTGACGGGGTCAGGGACCCCGGTGACCGCGCACTCCAGAACTGCGGGGTGCTCCAGGGCGCAGCTCTCGACCTCGAAGGGGCTGATCCTGTATCCGGACGACTTTATGATGTCGTCGTTCCTGCCGGAGTACCAGTAGTATCCGTCCTCGTCCTTCCACGCCACGTCGCCGGTGTGGTGCCAGCCGTCGTAAAGGATCTCCTTGGTCTTCTCGGGGTTCCTGTAATAGCCTATCATGACTCCGGGGACCCTCGGCTCTATCCCGACGACTATCTCCCCGGTCGCTCCCGGAGGGCAGGGGTCGCCGTTGTCGTCCACTATGTCGACCTTGAACTGCGGCGACGGCTTTCCCATGGATCCGGGCCTGGGGGTCATGCCCCTGATGGTGCCGATGGTCATGGTGGTCTCCGTCTGGCCGTATCCTTCCATAAGCTTCAGCCCGGTGGCCTCGTACCATTTGTTGAACGTGTCCGGGTTAAGAGCCTCCCCGGCGATGCAGCAGTTCTTGAGGGAGGACAGGTCGTGCCCCTCCAGCCCGGCGTTTAGGTACAGCCTGAACATGGTGGGCGGGCAGCAGAACGTGGTGATCCTGTGCTTCTCGATCATGTCGAGAATCACGCTGGGGTCGAACTTCTCGTACTCGTACACGAACACGGCGGACTCCATGATCCACTGGCCGTACAGGGAGCCCCAGACGGCCTTCCCCCATCCAGTGTCCGCGACGGTCCAGTGTATCCCTTCGGGGTCGACCTGGTGCCAGTGCTTGGCGGTCATAATGTGCCCGAGGGAGTACGTGTGGTCGTGGAGGACCATCTTGGGGTTGCTGGAGGTCCCGGACGTGAAGTACATTAT
>JAFZXW010000083.1 GCA_017616575.1 Candidatus Methanomethylophilaceae archaeon | reverse complement strand
TAGACCTTCTGAGGAGGTTCGCCGACTCCGGGGAGCCCAGGTCCATGTGGCGCCTGGGAAAGGCGTACCATTTCGGGAAGGGGGTCGAGAAGAACATCGACACCGCCCTGGGCCTATGCGAGAGGGCCGTCAGGCGCGGGCTCTCGGCCGCAGGGAGCGAGATTTTCGACATCTTATGGGATAAGGGCGACGATGATGACGTTTCTAAGATGAAGCTGCTGGCAAATCGTTATTCCGCCAGGGGCGAGGGCTGGGCTTACAGGCGCCTGGGCATGATGCATCTCTACGGCAGGGGTGTCAGGAGGAGCCTCGACAAGGCCCTGTCTTGTTTGAGGATATCTGCCGAGGACGGGACCGAGGTGGCCTACGAGAGCCTCATGGACGTACTCTGGGAGAAGCACGACTACAAGCATGTCCGGGAGATGAGGGACCTGGTCCTCCGCAACGTGGAGAAGGGCGAGGGCTGGGCCTACAGGCGCCTGGGCATGATGCACCTCTACGGCAGGGGCGTGGAGAGGGATGCCGTCAAAGCCTTGGAATGCTTCAGGACGGCGGTCGTAAAGGGATTCACCGACGCCTACGAGGACGTGTTCGACAGGCTTTGGGAGACAGGGTCCGAAGAATCCGTGGAGGAGATGTCCGGAATCGTCTCCGGATTCGTATCGAAAGGGGAGAAGTGGGCCTTCGTATTCCAAGGTCTCATGTGCTGGCACGGCGTCGGCGCGGAGAAGGACCTCGCGAAAGCATTGGAATGCTTCAGGACGGCGATGGAGGAGCGCACCCCCAGGTCCTCGTCCTGCCTGTATGACCTGCTGTCGGAGATCGGCACCGAGGAGTCCATGGAGGAGATGACCGCCCTGGCTTCCAAGTATGCGGGAATGGGCGAGCCGTGGGCCATGGACCGCATGGGCAACGCGCTCCTCAAAGGGAGGGGCGTGAAGAAGGACGTCGAGGCCGGCGTCGAGCTCCTCAGGAAGGCCGCCGGGTGCGGGAGCGCCGAGTCCGCCCGCGACCTGTACGACTACGCGCGCGCCTCCAAGGACGGCGCCCTCTTTTCTGACGCCCTGGAGATTCTCCGCATGTACGCCGAGCGCGGCGACCCCGACTGCATGATGCGCCTGGGAAGGATGTACTGGAAGGGCGACGGCATGCCCTATGACAGGGCCGCCGGCCGGGAATGGATGGAGGCTGCCGCCTCCGTCAGGCTGGAGTACCGTAAAGAGTATGAGTCGCTGGCCGGGGCGGACGCGGGGCCCGGGGGCCAGCGATCTCCAGCCAACTGTTTATTTATGCAACGGTATTGAAGCGGCAGGATGAGCCCATGTTCAGGAAGAAGAGCGTCCCGAAGACCCGCGTGCTTTTCATAGACCAGAAGAACGACTTCGTGTCGCAGATTGCGGAGTACTTCGCCAACAAGATGTTCTCCGACCTGTACGAGGTCTACAGCGCCGGCCCCGAGAAGGATTTCATAGACTGCGAGATGATATCCGTCCTCTACCAGAACGGGGAGGACCTGAGGAGGCAGGTGTCCAAGGACTTCAAGGACAGGGACTACCTAAGGGAGGACGAGGACTACGACGTCGTCGTGTATTTGGAGAGGTCCACTTTCGACGAATGGGCCCCCCGGACCCCCTGGAAGGGGAGGCAGGTGCTGGCTCCCATGAGGACCCGCGCCGAGTACGAGGCCACCGACGATGCGGAGCTTTTCGACGAGTACGTCGGGAGCATGAACGAGGTCAAGGCGTGGGTGGAGGCCAACATGGCCGACCCGGAGGCCCTGAAGGCCATGGCGTCCGCATGATACCGGTCTTCGTCTACGACAAGTGCCAGTGCGACCCCAGGAAGTGCACCGCGAGGCGCATGCTGAAGTTCGGGCTCGCCAAAGAGGCCAAGACACTGGGCGCGGTCCCGTCCGGGTCCGTGGTGCTGTCGCCGTTCTCGGAGAAGGCGCTGTCCCCGGCGGACGTCCGCTTCGCCCGCAAGGGGCTGGTCGTGATGGACCTCACCTGGTCGAACATAGACGGCTTCCCCCGTTTGAAATGGGTCGAGGAGAGGGCCCTCCCGTATCTCCTGGCCTCGAACCCGGTCAACTGGGGCAGGCCCATGGAGCTCAACAGCGCCGAGGCCGTGATGGCCTCCTTGATGATCCTCGGCGAGAGGGAGCAGGCGGAGGCATTCCTTCCCCGTTTCAACTGGGCCCCGGAGTTCTTGAGGCTGAACGGCGCGATGCTGGAGGATCACTCCAAGGCGAAGGACAGCGCCGAGGTCGTCCGCATCCAGAACGAATACGTCCGTTCTGTCGTCGGGGAGCCGTCTTCGGACGGGCGAGGCTGATGACGACCGAGGCTGTTGGACGTATTGTCCGACGCCAGAGGGATGCAGAACGCTTCGCGGCAGGGTTTAATGTCTGTGTATGGACGATAGCAGCACAGGCAGGGGCTGACCCGGGCGGCCGAGGAAAGGAGAACGCCCACCGGGATGGAGAAGGGGAGGACCGAAGGCCGCGTCGGCATCATGCGCAGGCCGGTGAAGGGCGTATACCGCGTCGAGAATGCTCACCTATCATCCTATATGATTCGCAGAGGATGTCTGCCAGGTCGCACCGGGACAATCCTGGGCTTCGATATTTTTAATATGGGATCAGGATACGAGTCGGCATGACGGGGGAAGACCTGGCAGCCATGGTATGGGACGCCTTGGGGGACGACAAGCTCACAACCTTCGAGGCCACCGACAGGCTGGAGCACCTTTTCGGATACAGGTGCCCGGACGATCTCGCCAAGACGCTCGCCAAGCTCCGCAAGGCGGGGAAGGTGAAGGGGCAGGTCTCCGTCGAGCGCGGAGGATGGGTCTGGTGGGCGGACGAGGAGTGCCGCTCCCAGGATGTGTGAGCTTCCAGGATGCGGTTTCGGATGTCGCGTGACCGCACGCGCAGTTTTGAAGTCAAGTCGGCAGGCTTCTTGCGACGTGAATAGCGAGAACGTCCTGAGGGAGGACGGCCCTGCCAAGAGGGTCCTTTCCAACGCCCGCTGCCTGGCATACCTGTTGAGACGTTCTGCAAGGGAGCTGGAGGGCATGGGCCTGGACGAGATCGTCGGCCGCATGAGGACCACGGAGGACGGCCTCGACGTCGTCCCCCTGTCCTGCGAGGCCCGCATCTACGGCGCCCTCCTGGTCTACGACCTCGTGCTGGAGCTGTCGCTTCCCGGCGATGTCCGCATGGCCGTGGACGTGGAGGTCCAAGGCAAGGCGTCGAAGCACATAGGCAGCCGCCAGGCCGTCTACGTGTCCGGCCTCATGCTGCGTTCCTTGCCGCGCCCGGTCGGGGATTACGGCGGCGTGGGCCCGGCATGCTGCATATGGGTTTTCCTCAGCCCGAGGGCGGCCGCCAGGAACAAGGTCTGTGTCAGGAGGATGTCGGACGGCTTCTCGGACATCCCTCTGACGGTGGCGGAGTTCCATCTGGGGGACCCGGACGAGGCGGAGGACGATGCATTGAGGCTGCTGGACATCCTGTTCGACGTCCGTTCGACGCCGGAGGAATGCACAAAACGCGTCGCGACAGAGTTTAATATCCGCTGGAGGGATGATAGCAGAGGCGATATGATGACGACGATGGAGGAGCTCAAGGAGCAGTACAGGCAGGGCCTGATCGAGGCGGCCGAGGAGAGGGGGATGGAGGAGGGAATGGAGAAAGGGAGGATGGAGGTCTGCATCGACATCGTGCGCAAGCTGGTGAAGGACGGGTTTCCTCTCGAGAGGGCGCTTTCCTTCGTTCCGGAAAACATCGCGGAAGACGTCCGCAAGGCCGTCGACCCGGGGCTTCGATACACTTTATTATGGGTCGGGGATACCAGTGGACATGACCGCAGGGGAGCCGTCAGCCGCGATACGGGAGTCGCTTGGCGACAAGGGGTCCGCCATTTCCGAAGATGCGGACAGGCCGGAGCGCCGCTCTCGGGAGGTGTGAAGATGGCCGTGAACTTCCAGGACAGCGAGATCGAGGTGGCTTGGTCGGAGATCTTCTCCAAAGACGAATACCGCATAGCCATAGCCGAGGTCGCCAACAGGTATCCTCAGAAGCGCAGCCTCAAGGTGGACTACGCCGACATCAACGCCTACAGCGTCGACTTCGCGATGTTCATCATCGACCATCCGGACAGGTGCCTCGCGATCGCCAGGAAGACGGTCATGTCCCTCGTCCCGAACGTCAACCGGCCCGGGGACGTCGTCCACGTGAGGATATCCAACCTTCCCAGGGACGCCACCGTCGAGATCAGGAACCTTAGGTCGGAGCATCTCCTGAAGCTGGTCGCGGTGGAGGGTCTGGCCAGGAAGGCGACCACCGTCAAGCCCCGCGTGACCCACGCCCTGTTCAGATGTGCCAGGTGCGGCGCGGAGACATGGGTGGAGCAGACCGGGATGATTCTCAGGGAGCCGACCATGTGCTCCAACCCGGAGGGCGGGTGCAACAAGCAGGCCGTCCGTTTCATCTTCGACCAGGGGGAGTCGGTCTACACTGACACGCAGAAGATAGAGATACAGGAGAGCCCGGAGGGCCTCAGGGGCGGCGCCCAGCCGGAGAGGATCTCCGGATACGTGGAGGACGACATCGCCGGCGAGGTGACAGCAGGGAACCGCATAACGCTCATAGGCGTCCTGAGGGCGGCTGAGAAGTCGGACAGGGACAAGTCCACGGTGTTCGACACCTTCCTGGACGTGTTGTCGGTGGAGTTCGAGCAGCACGAGTACGACGAGATCCAGATAACCGAGGAGGACGAGGAGAGGATCAAGGAGATGTCCGCCGACCCCAATCTCCTCAACAACATAGTGAAGTCCATCTCCCCTACCATCAACGGCCTGGACGAGGTCAAGAAGGCCATCGCCCTGCAGCTTTTCGGAGGCTCCCACAAGGTCCTGGACGACGGCACGGTGATCAGGGGCGACATGCACATCCTTCTGATGGGAGACCCCGGAGTGGCGAAGTCCCAGCTCCTGAGGTACATGAGCATGCTCGCGCCCAGGGGGATCTACGCGTCCGGGAAGTCCGCCTCCGCCGCAGGACTGACCGCCGCGGCCGTGAGGGACGATTTCGGCGACGGCAGATGGACGCTGGAGGCGGGGGCGCTGGTCCTCGCCGACAAGGGGCTGGCATGCATCGACGAGCTGGACAAGATGACGGACCAGGACAGGTCGTCCCTGCACGAGGCGATGGAGTCCCAGAAGATTTCCGTCGCGAAGGCAGGGATAACCGCCACGCTCCAATGCAGGTGCTCCATGCTGGCCGCCGCGAACCCGAAGTACGGCAGGTTCGACCCCGAGACGCCCATATACGACCAGATCAACCTCCCTCCCGCGCTTATGTCGCGTTTCGATCTTATTTTCGTCATCACCGACAGCCCCAACAAGAAGAGGGACAAGGAGATCACCGACCACATCCTCTCGGCGCATCAGCGCGGACAGGCCCGCCAGGTTCCAGAGGGGAAGCTCCTCGCAGGCGTCGACATCAAGGGGATAATGGACCGCACGGACAACATCAGGCCGGTCTACGACGTGGATATCCTGAGGAAGTACGTCGCATACTCCAAACGCCTGGTCCCGGTGATGACCGACGACGCCCGCAAGATAATCGACCAGAGCTACATGTCGATCAGGGGCTCCGCGCAAGGGAACTCAGTCCCGATAACCGCGAGGCAGCTGGAGGCGTTCGTCCGCCTGTCGGAGGCGTCTGCGAAGATGAGGCTGAGCGAGACGGTCACCGAGCAGGACGCCAACGTCGCGGTGGACCTGGTGGAGTTCTATCTCAGGAAGATAGCCGGGAGCTCCGACGGCGGGTTCGACATCGACAAGGTGATGTCGGGCATATCGTCGAAAAGCCGTGACAAGATAAAGATCGTCAAGAGGATCCTGAGCGAGTTCGGGAGCCCCGGGATAACGATGGAGGAGGTAATCTCCCATGCCTCCGCGCAAGGCCTCTCCGAGGACGAGGTCAGGTCGACCCTCACCCTCCTATGCGAGAAGGC
>JAFZXW010000082.1 GCA_017616575.1 Candidatus Methanomethylophilaceae archaeon | reverse complement strand
TCGACTACGACTCCGGTCTTCTCATCATCATGGCGTTCTTCGCCCTGGCCCCGTTCTTCATATTGGTGTCCGGGTGGTCCCAGAACAACAAGTACTCCCTTATCGGAGGAATGAGGGCGGCCGAGCTGATGATCTCTTACGAGGTCCCGATGCTCATCATGATCGCCACCACTGCGCTTCTCGCCGGCAGCTTCAACATCGGCGACATAGTGTACGCCCAGAACGACTCGCTCTGGTACTTCATACCCCAGGCGTTGGGCTTCGTCGTGTTCTTCTTCTGCGCCACCGCAGAGGCGGAGCGTGTGCCTTTCGATATCGCTGAGGCCGAGGCCGAGCTGGTCGAAGGATGGCAGACCGAGTACGCCGGAATGAAATGGGGACTCATCATGCTGGGAGACTACCTCAGAGGCACCGTCTCCTGCGGAATGGTCGTCATCATGTACCTCGGCGGATGGACCCTGCCCTTCCTCGGGGACTTCTCCCAGTTCACCATCGAGAACTCCACCGGGATCGGCTACCTGCTCGCCTGGCTTCCCATGCCCGAGCTCGTGTTCCTCCTGAAGGCTTACGTGGTGTTCTTCTTCATGATCCTGATCAGATGCGCCTTGGCCCGTGTCAGGACCGACCAGATCCTGAACATCGGATGGAAGGTGTTCATGCCTCTGGCGGTGATCAACCTGGCCATCGTGGTCGCGCTCAAGCTCGGAGGTGTTATGTGATGGACGAGTCCAAGCTCAAATACCTTAACAAGTACACCGCGTTCGAGGGCGGCAAGCAGGCCAAGCCCTACAAGACGAAGAACCTGGCGAAGAGCCTGTGGGTCGTCAAGCCCAACTGGACCGTCTTCAAGCTCTTCTGCAAGACCGTGGCCCACAAGCCGGTCACCGTCCTGTACCCCTACGAGAAGGAGTGGGTGCCGGAGAACTACCGCGGACGTCCCGGGCTCAGGTTCGACAGGTGCGTCTCGTGCGGCATGTGCGTGCGCATGTGCCCCACCTCGTGCATCAAGCTGATCGAGGTCAAGGACGACGACGGGAACCCCGTCATGAGGCCGCAGGTTAACATGGGCAGGTGCGCCATGTGCGGATACTGCGCCGAGTACTGCCCGGTCGACGCCATGACCGTCACCCCCGAGTACGAGATCGCCGAGTACACGAGATACGACCTCCTCTACGGGCCCAGGAGGCTCCACTACGAGGGGACCACCCCCGGCATGGAGGTCAAACTCGAGGTCACCCTGCCTTCCGACATCGAGAACGGCAACCCTGAGAAGAGGCGCATGCTGTTCGAGATCGACAGGCCCGAGCTGACCGAAAGCAAATGCATCGGATGCAAGAAATGCGCCAAGGTCTGCCCCGTCAACGCCATCGAGATGGAGGAGAAGGGAGTCAACGACAAAGGAAGGCCGATTCTTCGTCCCAAGATCGATACCAGCAAGTGCATATGCTGCAGCAACTGCGTGGACGACTGTCCCAAGAGCGCGCTTGCTATCAAGGAGGTGCTCTGATGGGAGCAATCATCGATCTGCTGAGCGACATCTGGTGGGGCCTCAGGGACTTCATGTACTACTGCCTGGACAACCTGGACCTCTGCGCGTTCCTGATACTGGCGGCCATCGCCATTCTCGCGGCGATCTACGTCGTCACGGACAAAGAGGTCGTCCACAGCGCGTTCTATCTCGCGCTCGTGTTCCTCTGCATCGGGTTCGTGTACTTCTTCCTGGAGGCGGAGTTCATAGGAGTCATCCAACTGCTAGTCTACGTCGGAGCCATCACCATCCTGTTCGCGTTCAGCATCATGCTAACAAGAAGGAAGATAATGTCAAAAGGAGAGGATTCGGATGAGTAAGAGAGTCGCCATAGGCGCCGGAGTGGCGGTCGTGCTGCTCTTGGTCTTGGCCGCGGGAGTCTATTCCGTGGACTGGAGCGAGCAGAACTCCAGCGACGCTCCCCACGAGATCCCCACGTTCCCCACCGACGACGAGGACAGCATCTGGGCCGACGAGGACCAGACCGAGCTGAGGGAGGACAGCCTTGCCTACTCCATCTTCGAGAAGTACGGCATGATCCTGCTTCCCTTGGCCATCCTCATGTTCGGTGCGATGGTCGGCGGAGTCTGCATTTCGAGAGAGGAGGTGGAGGGCGAATGATACCGTTCGAGTTCTTCCTGATCCTCGGAGCCACACTGTTCGTCATCGGCGCGTACGGCGTCATGACCAAGAGCAACGCCATCATAGTGCTGATGTGCATCGAGCTCATGCTCAACGCCGCCAACATCAACTTCGTCGCTTTCGGCGCGTACAACGCCGACGTGATGGGCCAGACCTTCGTCGTCATGTCCATCTCCGTCGCAGCCGCCGAGGTCGCCGTCGGAATAGCCATCCTGCTCAACGCATACAAGCTGAGGAAGACCACGGAGCTCACGGACGCCGAGCTCACTTCGCTGAGGTGGTAAGCATGATAGAGTACACCTGGCTGATACCGTTCGTCCCGATGCTCTGCTTCGTGCTCATCGGCATATTCGGGCAGAAGACGCCTCAGAAGGGAGGATACATCGCCATCGCAGGCGCAGCCATATCCTTCGCCCTGTCCGCCCTCATAGCCTACGAGTACCTAACCGGCCCCGACTATCCGGCCCCCGTGGTCGACTCGATCCGCTGGTTCGGCATCGGCGACGTCCAGCTCAATCTCGGATACTACGTGGACGGCCTCACCTGCATGATGATGCTGTTCTCCTCGTTCATCTCCATGCTCATCTTCGTCTACTCCGTAGGCTACATGGGCGACCAGGAGGGAAGGAGGAAGAGGTACTACGCCGAGGTCTCCATGTTCCTGAGCGGGATGCTCGGGCTCATCGTCTCCAGCAACTTCCTCGAGATGTTCATCTTCTGGGAGATAATGGGACTGTGCTCCTACCTGCTCATCGGGTTCTGGTCCTTCAGGCACCCCGAGGGCGACGCCGCCTCCGCCAACGCGGCATCCGCTGCGAAGAAGGCGTTCCTCGTCACCCGTTTCGGAGACGTGTGCCTCATGGGAGGATTGTTCGTCCTCCTCTACGCTTTCAAGAGCCTCGACTTCGTCGACCTCTTCGACCCCGCCAACATCGCGGCCGTCAACCCCGACACGCTCACGCTCGGAATGCTCCTCTGCTTCGGCGGTGTCATCGGAAAGAGCGCGCAGTTCCCTCTGCACGACTGGCTGCCCGACGCGATGGCCGGTCCTACCACCGTCTCGTCTTTGATTCACGCCGCCACCATGGTCAAGGCGGGAGTCTACCTTGTCGCGAGGGGATACCCGCTGTTCGTCCAGAACCCCGACGTCATGCTGTTCGTCGGACTGATCGGAGGGTTCACGGCGTTCTTCACCGCCACAATGGCGCTCAACAACATGAACATCAAGAGGGTCTTGGCGTACTCCACCCTCTCCCAGCTCGGGTACATGATCCTGTCCCTCGGAGCGGGAGGATACCTGTTCGCCCTCGGCATGGACACGGACAACGTGGCCCTCATGGCCGCGGGGACCGCAGGATTCGTCGCCGGATGCTTCCACATGATGAACCATGCGTTCTTCAAGGCGCTTCTCTT
>JAFZXW010000081.1 GCA_017616575.1 Candidatus Methanomethylophilaceae archaeon | reverse complement strand
TGACGGACTCCTGGTACACGACGATCGGAGGCGAGGAGACGATGGGCACGCCCTGCTCGTTGATGATCCTGTACTCGGTGATCTCCAGGTGCAGCTCTCCCATTCCGGACATGAGGTGCTCCCCGGTCTCGTTGTTGATCTCGATGTTCAGGGAGGGGTCGGCCTTGGCGATGACCCTCAGGACCTCGACCAGCTTGGGCAGGTCGGCCATGTTCTTGGCCTCGATGGCCTTGGTGATGACAGGCTCGGAGTAGTGGGTCATCTTCTCGAAGGGCTCCATGTCCTTGATGCTGGACACGGTGGATCCCGCGATGGCGTCCTTGAGCCCGGTCAGGGCGACGATGTTCCCGGCCTTGCATTCCTCGATGGGGGTCCTGTCGGCCCCGACCATCAGGGCTACGGTCTGGACCCTCTGGGGGTTGGGCATCCCGGAGATGTACAGGGTCTGCCCCTTCTTCACGGTGCCGGAGAACAGCCTTCCGATGGCGATCTCCCCGGCCTGCTTGTCCATGATGATCTTGGTGACCATCATGGCGACCTCTCCCTTGGGGTCGCAGTTCAGCATCTGCTTCCCGATGTCGCTGTTCAGGTCGCCCTTCCAGATGGTGGGAATGCGTATCTTCTGCGACTTGACGGGGTTGTCGATGTGGTTGATGGCCATCTCGAGGACGACGTCCGCGATGGGGATGATCTTGGCCAGCTTCTCCTGGCCGCCGTCCATCCCGCACATCTCGAAGACGGTGTTGAGGTTGAAGGGCTTGCCGTTGAGGCCGGCCTTTATCTCGGGGGCCAGCTCGAGGGCTTTGGCGGTGACCTCGGGCCTCTGGAGGTAGGGGATCGAGACCGCCCAGTTGTTGTAGGCGGACCCGAGGGCGACGGTCCCGTCCTGCAGGCTGACCTGCCACTGCTTGTTGAGCGGGGCGGGGAGGATGTCCTGGATCTTCTGGTTGAACTGGGTGATGATCTTCGAGAACTTGTCGATCATCATCTTGGGCGTGAGCTGCTGCTCGACGATGGCCCTGTCCACCTTGTTGATGAACAGCATGGGCCTGACCCTCTCCTTGAGCGCCTGCCTTATGACCGTCTCGGTCTGGGGCATGATCCCCTCGACGGCGCAGCACAGGATGTAGACGCCGTCCAGAGCCCTCATGGCCCTGGTGACGTCTCCTCCGAAGTCGACGTGCCCGGGGGTGTCGATGAGGTTGACGAGGTAGTGCTCGGCCTTGCCGGTCTTGGGGTCCTTATAAGGAACGACCATGGCGGCGGACGCCGCGTTGATGGTGATGCCGCGGGCGGCCTCCTGCTCGTCGTAGTCCAGCAGGCGCTGCTCCCCGGCGGTCTCGGACGACATCATCCCGGCTCCGGCGATCAGGTTGTCGGAGAAGGTGGTCTTCCCGTGGTCGATATGCGCGGCGGTCCCCAGGTTCCTGATGAGGTCCTGGTTGTTCATCAGCTCGACTGCCTTCTTGGCGTTGTCCTCTCTGCGTCCCATGTTCACACACCTTCATCATCTGGCCGACTGGGCGACCCTCTCGATCTCCTCTTTCTTCGCGACGGAATAAGAGGTCATGTCGCCTTTGGAGGCGAGGATTATCTCATCGGCGAGGCACTCGTAAATCGCCTTCTTGTTCTTCGCGGAGGCGTTAACGACGCCGGTGCTCAGGTTCCTGAGGGCGATGTCGAGCCTCCTCTGGGGGGATATGTCCACGGCCTTGGGGACGGAGATGCCTCCGAACTGGAGCCTGGTGACCTCCTCGCGGGGGGCGGCGTTCTCCAGGCCGTCGATGAGGACCTGGATGGGGTTCTTCTTGGTCCTGGCGGCGACGATGTCGAACGCGTCGGACACGGCCTTGTACGCCTTCATCTTCTTCCCGGTGTACTTCTCGGTCCTCATGATGTTGTTGATGAGCCTCTCGACGATGCTCAGCTTGGACTTCCCGAACCACCTGTTGGCGTGCTTCCCGCCGGAGTGGGGGACGTTGGTGGGGGTGAGGTCGATGTACTTGGCGAGGCCTCCGTCGTTGACGACGACCTCGGTGGTGTCGTACTTGCCGAAGATCAGAGCCTTCTGTGCCACGATTTCGTCTGTCATCCGAATCACCTCACGGGCTTGTCCGTCTTGCCTCTGACCATCTGGTTCAGGGAGACGTTGTTGACTTTGATGACTTTGTAACGGACCCCGGGAATGTCTCCGTAAGACCTTCCCATCCTTCCGCCGATACCTTCGACCATGACCTCGTCGTGCTCGTCGATGAAGTTGATGGCGCCGTCTCCGACAGCGAAGGCGGTGACCTGGCGTCCGTTCTTGATGAGCTGGACCTTGACGCACTTCCTGATCGCGGAGTTGGGCTGCTTAGCCTCGACTCCGACCTTGGCGAGGACGATCCCACGGGCCTGCGCGGACCCCTCGAGCGGATCGGACTTCTCCCTGAGCTTGAGAACCCTCTTCTTGTAACCCCTGTCGAGCCACCGGAACTTCTGGCGGTCGTCTTTCATCTTTCTTGCGGTGTAAAGACCGTTTCCCATTTTTTCACCTCTTTCGAGAGTATCGATTTGGAATTGAAACCCCGTCGAGACGGGCACCTAATCCAGGCACGCTATCCGCCCATCATATTTATTAAATTCTACGGGAGACGTCGAAGGGCGTCCCTGCAGGCCCTGCCCAGGACCTTCATCCCGGCGCGGATCTGCTCCTCGGAGGGCGTGGCGTAGTTCAGCCTGAGGGTGTTCTCCCCGCCCCGGACGTGGAAGGGCTTCCCGGGCATGACCACCAGCCCGTCGGAGAGGGCGGCGTCGAACACGCGCATGGCGTCGGTGCCGGCGGGGGTCTTCAGCCACACGAACATCCCTCCCTGGGGGTCGTTCCATTGGACGGAATCCGGGAGCTCGTCGTCCATGGCGTCTAAGAAGAAATCCTTCTTGGCGGCGTACGCCTTGCGGAGGCCGTGAAGGTACGCGTCGTAGTCGTTGTCCTCGAGGAAGCGGTCGACGACCTTCTGCGCGAAGGAGCCGGACTGGAGGGAGGCGGCCTCGAGGGACCTGCCTGCCTGCTCCCTCATCCACTCCGGCACCACCATCCACCCTATCCTCATGCCGGGCGCGATGGTTTTGGAAAAAGAGCCTGTGAGCACCACGTCGTCGGGGGCCATGGACTTCATCGTCCTGCCCGCCCTGCCGCGGAACCCTAGCTCCCCGTAGGCGTCGTCCTCTATCATCAGGCAACCGGATTCCC
>JAFZXW010000080.1 GCA_017616575.1 Candidatus Methanomethylophilaceae archaeon | reverse complement strand
GTCGGAGATGGCCTGGGTTATGGACTGCCTGCACCTGGAGACTATGGGCTCCACGAGCTCTTCGAGCTTGGCGCGGGTCAGGGTCTGGATCAGGTGCTTGGGGCCGGACGCGTCGGCGGAGATGTAGGGGAGGTTGATCTCGGTCTGCATGGTGTTGGACAGCTCGATCTTTGCCTTCTCGCAGGCCTCCCTGACCCTCCAGAACGCCATGTTATCCTTGTAGAGGTCGATCCCGGTCTCCTTCTGGAACTCGCCGATGACGTACTTCGTTATGGCCTCGTCCATGTCGGAGCCACCGAACTGGGTATCGCCGGAGGTGGAGAGGACCTCGAACACGCCGTCGCTGAAGTCCATGATGGTCACATCCAAGGTTCCGCCTCCCAGGTCGAACACGAGGATCTTCTGCTCCACGTTGGAC
Source organism: Candidatus Methanomethylophilaceae archaeon (assembly GCA_017616575.1). Classification (GTDB taxonomy): domain Archaea; phylum Thermoplasmatota; class Thermoplasmata; order Methanomassiliicoccales; family Methanomethylophilaceae; genus Methanoprimaticola. The sequence goes on along the minus strand of JAFZXW010000080.1, from coordinate 4,291 downwards.
TTGTCCAGGCCGTACGCCAGGGCGGCCGCCGTGGGCTCGTTGATTATACGGACGACGTCCAGGCCGGCGATGGCCCCAGCGTCCTTGGTGGCCTGCCTCTGGTTGTCGTTGAAGTAGGCGGGGACGGTGATGACCGCCTTCTCCACGGGCTCGGCCAGGAAGGACTCGGCGTCCCTCTTGATCTTCTGCAGGATGAACGCGGAGATCTGCTGGGGGGTGTACTCCTTTCCGAGGGCGGAGACCTTGTCGTTGGACCCCATCTTCCTCTTCACGTTCTTGATGGTCCCGTCAGGGTTGGTGACGGCCTGCCTCCTCGCGGGCTCTCCTACGAGGAGCTGCCCGTCCTTGGTGAAAGCCACGTAGGACGGGAACGATTTCCCGCCGACGCTGGTACCCTCCGCGCTGGGGATCATGGTAGGCCTTCCGCCCTCCATGATGGAGGCGGCCGAGTTGCTTGTTCCGAGATCGATTCCGATTATCCTTGACATTTCTGCTCACCTTTGTTCATTTAAGCCGTTTTCTTCGTGACTTTCACTTTGCTGTACCTGAGTACCTTGCCGTTGAGGGTGTATCCCTTCTGGAACACCTCGGCTACCTTGCCGTCCTCGTCACCCTCCACGACGCACAATGCTTCGTGGTAGTTGGGGTCGAAATCCCCGTCCGCCGGGATCTCCTTCAGGCCGTTCGACTCCAGGACCTTCATCAGGTTCGTCCTGACGCCCCTTATGCCGACAACGAAGTCGGTCTCCTCGTCAACGTATCCCAAGGCGCGGTCCAGGTCGTCCACCACCGTCAGGAGGTCGGTGATTATCGAGGAGCAGGCGAACTTCTTGAACTCGGCGTTGTCGCGCTCCGTCCTCTTGCGGTAGTTGTCGAAGTCGGCCTGCAGCCTCCTGGCCATGTCGAGATATTTCTCCGCCTTGGCCTCGGCTTCGGCGACGGGGTCCGCGGGGGCCTCTGCGGCCTCCTCCTTCTCCTCCGTCGGAGTCTCCTCCTCGGCAGGGGCTTCCTTCACTCTAGACTTGTCAGTCATGGGTTTCGCCTTCTTAGTTGTCAGATAAGGGGATGGGAGGGGCCGGAGGGCCCCCCGGTACGGTTTGAGTCTCAGTCGTCGTCCATTCCGGGCATGCCGTCGCCGGTCTGGAGCTGGTTTCCTCCGCGGGCGGCGATGACGTCGTCGATCCTGAGGATCATGACGGCGGCGTCGGTGGCGGAGTTGATCGCCTGCTTGCCGATTCTGTAAGGCTCGATGACGTTCAGGTCGGACATGTCCTCGACCTTGCCGGTGTAGGGGTTGAACCCGGCGTAGACCTTTCCGGCCTTGTGCTGCTTCCTCATCTCGATGACGATGTCGATGGGGTCGTGGCCGGCGTTCTCTGCGAGCGTGGAGGGGATGACCTCCATGGCGGAGGCGTACGCCTCGATGGCGATCTGGGCCCTTCCTCCGACGGAGGCGGCGTAGTCGCGGAGCTGCATTGCGATCTCCATGGCGGTGGATCCTCCGCCGGTGACCATCATGCCGTCCTCGATGGCGACCTTGACGACGGACCAGGCGTCCACCAGGGACCTCTCGACCTCGTCGGCGACGTGGTTGGTCCCTCCCCTGACGAGGACAGACACGGTCCTGGGGTCCTTGACGCCCATGATGAAGGTCATCTCCTCGTCCTCGACCTTCTTGAGCTCCACCTTGTCGGCGTATCCCAGGTCGGAGGAGTCGATCTCCATGATCTTGTTGACGATGTTGGCGCCGGTGGACCTTCCGAGCCTCTCCATGTCGGACTTCTTGACGCGCCTGCAGGCGTAGATGCCGGCCTTGGCGAAGAAGTGCTGGGCGAGGTCGTCGATGCCCTTCTGGCAGAACACGACGTTGGCTCCGGAGGCCTTGACCTTGTCGACCATCTCCCTGAGCATGTTCTCCTCCTCAGCGACGAAGGCGGCGATCTGGGTGGGGTCGGTGATCTGGATCTTGGCGTCGATCTCGGTCTTCTTGACCTCGAAGGCGGCGTCGACTAGGGCGATCTTTGCCTTCTCGACGACCTTGGGCATGGCCTGCTGGACGGGCTCCTTGTCGATGATCAGGCCCTTGACGATGTAGGACTCGTCCATCTTGGCGCCGGCCTTCTTGACGGTCTGGATGTTCTTCAGGTCGACGGTGTACTTGCCGTCGGCATCCTTGTCGACGACGGTCTTGACGGCGTCGACGACCATCTTGGAGAAGTAGTCCCTGGACCCGCTGACGGATTTGGAGATCATGGCGGTCTGCGCGATGAGCTTGAGGCTCTCCTCGTCGTCGATGGAGACCTTCTTGGAGATGTTCTTCAGGACCTCCTGGGCCTTGGCGTTGGCGAGCCTGTATCCGTTGGCGATGATGGTGGGGTGCACGTTGGCATCGATCAGGTCGGTGGCCTTCTTGAGGAGCTCCCCGGCGAGGATCACGGAGGTGGTGGTGCCGTCCCCGACCTCGGCGTCCTGGGTCTTGGCGACCTCCACGAGCATCTTGGCCGCGGGGTGCTGGACGTCCATCTCCTTCAGGATGGTGACCCCGTCGTTGGTTATGACGACGTCCCCCATCGAGTCCACGAGCATCTTGTCCATTCCCCTGGGCCCCAGGCTGCTCCTGACGGCGTCGGAGATGGCCTTGGCGGCGGCGATGTTGTTGAACTGCGCGTCCTTGCCTTTCTCTCTCTTGGTTCCTTCCCTTAGGATGATGACAGGTGTGTTTCCCATGCCCATTATTGTTCCTCCAATTATTCCTCGTTCGGAATGCTGACCGGTTAAAGTTTGTTCTTCTATATAAATTTAACCAGTTATGCCGCTATTATGTAGAAGACTTCGCTGGAACCTGCGGAAGTCGTAGCGCCCGTCCTTTATCCTGTCCAGTACGGTGGACGATACCCTCTCCAGCTCCTCCGCGGGGAACACCCCGGAGGTCACGGAGGCCGCGCCGGATGTCGAAAGCATGTTTATCCTGCAGCTGGCCGCCCCCTTGCGCCTCTGGACGGGGGAGGACCTGACGTCTACGAACTGGATCTTGTCCAAGAGGATGAAGTCGGAGACCTTGTCGAACGCCCCGGTCACGACCGCCGCGATGTCTCCGTCGCAGGCGAAGGTGCGGACCCTGTAGGCCCTGGCTGCCCAAGCGGCGCATAACGCGGCCATCACGATCCCCGCAAGCAGAGCGATTGGGGCCCATCCATCGTCGATCTGCAAGTAGATTATGTAAGAGACGACCAAAGCCGCCGACACCACGGCCGCGGCCTTGAGGGATATCCCGACGAGGGAGACGCGGCACTGGCCCATCGGCTCCGCGGAGCACTCGAACTCCGGGAGGAGCCCGTGGAACAGCCCCGTGGCCACTTCTTTCGGCTTGAGCGGGCACAGGAGGGGGACCCCCTTGCGGTCCGCAGTCCCGACGACCTCCACCTCTAGGATGGCCCTCCCCATCAGGCGGCACAGGAGGGACTCGCGCATCCTCACGCAGTTCACCTTAGACAAAAGGAAGGAATCCTCCTTCGTGCTGAAAAAGCCGGACTGCACAGAGACGGCGTCCCCGGAACGGGTTATGCGGTAGCCGTAGAGCCTGAAGAAGCTGGACAGGGCCGGGATCAGGAAGTCGAGGACGAAGAACAAGGTCGCCAGAAGGGAGGGGGAACCCTGGACTACGAACGTCACAATGGAGTAAGCAAGCATGACGGCCCCGAATCCCGCCTGCAGGCTGGGCATCCCGAACATGGAATGCAGGACGATGTCGCCGAACGTGACGTCGACGAGGGATGCGGGTCCCTCTCTGAATCCTTCCTGCACGACAGGGGCCTTCCCGAAAATACGGGAATCCATCCTCTCCCGCAGTGCGCGGGCCTCGTCCGACTTCAAGACGATTGTCGCCTCCGCCTGGGCCGCGTTCACGCTAGAGTTGAGGTTGAACGACAGCCTCGTGGCGCCCAGGAGACGGCATACGGGGTCCCTCTCCTCGTTCACCGAGGCCAGCCGGTCGTATTGGATGCGCTTCTCCGAGCGGAAGAGGGCGTTCCTCTCGACCACCATCTCGTCATCCAGGAAATAGAACCTGGTCCTCCTCCAGATGACGACGTTCGCCGCCAAAGACAAAAGAAGCATCGCCGCGGCCATCGCCGCCGCCGCGCCGACGGAGAAGCCTTTGAACGAGATCATGACCATGACGGGGGTTAGGACCGCCAACGGGGCCGTCCTCAGCACGCCGGAGGCCGCCACGGACCAATGGTTGCGGAAGAATTCCGTCATTGCCTCGCCTTGAGCATGGACGCTATCCTCT
>JAFZXW010000079.1 GCA_017616575.1 Candidatus Methanomethylophilaceae archaeon | reverse complement strand
GGAGATCTCGATGGACCTCCTGTCCGGCCCGGGCCTCTTCCTGTTGCTCACGGAGAACGCCTGCATGTTGTACTTGCACTGGACGATCGCCTTGGTGGGGTCCTGGAGATGCCTGGGGTGGCACTCCCTGGGCCCGTACACCGCGGCCAGGACCTTGTTCTTCCCGATCTCCACGTACGCGGAGCCGTCGGCGTTGCTGAGCACCCCGGCCTCGATTTTAATGGGCCTGTGCTCGTCCGCCGTCCTTCCGTCGATCCTGATGCCGTCCTCGTTTACCAATACCATATCCGTATGTCCGCTCATCCTCAGTCATCCTCCTCGTACTCGTCCTCGTCCTGAGGGAGTCTGCTCTCAATGAATTCTCTGACCCTGTCTGTCAGGTTGCCGGCCTGGGCCTGGGCCTCGACCATCTTGACCGCCTGCACCGCCACCTCGGCGTTCTCGTCCTCTCCGTCGATCCAGATCATCCCGTTCTGCCCCACGGTTATGCGGCAGTCGGTCATGTTCTTCAGCATGGAGATCATGGACCCGCTCTTGCCGATTATCCTTGACACCTTGGAGTGGGATATCTTCACGAGCCTTCCTCCTTCTATCCTGCGGAGGCCGGAGTCCTTCATGGTGACGTTTATCTTCTTGCTCTCGTCCACCGACAGCACCTTCAGCAGGACGACGTTGCCCATGCCGAGGTACCTGGAGGTGTCCCCGAACTCGACTTTCCAGGGGACCTCGTTCACATGCAGCGGCGCAGGGTACGGCGCGCATATGTCGACCATCCAATTGGACGGCCCGATGTCTATGATGACCCCTATGACGGTGTCTCCCGAGACCGGCATGTAGCATCCCCTGAGGGGGATGACCCCGACGGTGTTCTGGAAGACGTTCCTGACTCCCGTCACGCTGGCGCGGACCTTGCCGTCCAGCACGTACGCGTTCTCGCCGGGCTTCATGCCCGTCCCGTCGAGGACGTCGCCCGGGACCACTATCTCCCTAGTGGGTCTGGCGTTTCTCCTTTCCATCTTATCACTTCTCGAATGTCAGCTAATCAGTTTCACGGACGCGGTGCCCTTGGTCTTGTGCTTGAGCTTGTCCGCGATCTCCCCGGTGAGCCCTCCGGGGACCTCCATCAGGCCGATCCAGCACCCGTCCGGGGTCCACTCCTCCCTCTCGACGATCCCGTAATGGATGAGGTCGTCGTAGCAGCGGCCGTAATCGGCGCCGTTGAGCTTGATGGCGATGCGGCTCTTCTCGAACCTTATAGGAATCAGGGGCCGGAGGAGCTTCATCGCCTCGTCGATCTCCTTCTGGAGGGGCTTGAACGGGTCCACGTGGAACTTGGCCTCCTCCAGGGCCAGCTGTATCCTCATGGGAGGATGCGGCGAATGGGTCTGGGGGTTGATGGCGTTGGCGGCGATGTAGGCTATCACCTGCTGCCTCTTCGCCTCGAGCATCTCCTTGCGCTGCTCGGCGGTTATGTGGATCTCGCCCTTCTCGACGATCTTCCTGGCTATCTCGCCGATGTCGTCGGTCCCGAATGCCTCCTTGATCTTGTCATCGGCAGGCTTGGTCCCCTTGCTGGCGTTCTTGAAGACGTCCTCCACCGCCATGTACTCGACGATGTCGAACTCCTTGCCCTGCTTGACAAGGTCCACCACCTTGGGGTCCAAGAGGATCTCGAACGTCTCCCCGTGCGACTCCAGCCTGGCCATTATGGCGTCGTCGAGGCTGACCATGGGCCGGCCTCATTCCTCGATCTCGGGGAGCTGGGAGATCAGTTCCGCGATCTTCCCCTCGGGGAGCCTGTAGAACTTCTTCCCGGCGGCGGCGACGCCGATCTCGACGCATTCCGCCTTGGGCATCTCCTCTATGGCGGCGCCCAGGGCCTTGAGGCCGAGCTTCAGGGCGTCCTCGAACTCCATGTCGTCCTCGTACTCCTTGTCGAGCACCTCGATGGCCGCGGCACGGCCTATCCCGATGCATGTCGCCTTGTAGGCGATGAGGGCCCCCGACGGGTCCGTCTCGAAGAGGTGCACGCCGAGGTCGTCGGTCCCGGCCACGAGGAGCGCGGTCCCGAACGGGCGGGCTCCCCCGTACTGGGTGTAGTTCTGCTTGTGGTCGCAGACCTTCTTGACCAGCATCTCGACGGGTATGTTCTCCCCGAAGTTGACCTTGTGGATCTGAGCGGCCTTCCTGGCCTCGTCCACCAGCACCCTGGCGTCCGCGACGAGCCCGGAGGTGGCGCACCCCACGTGGTCGTCTATCTGATGGATCTTCTCCGTGGACTTGGGCTCCACGAGCCTGCTGATCGACCTCCTGTCGACTATCAGGGCCGCCCCTCCCTTGTACTTCACGCCGATGGTGGTGGATCCCTTCTTAACGGCTTCGCGGGCGTACTCCACCTGGAACAACCTTCCGTCAGGGGAGAAGACGCTGATACCCTTGTCATATGCCATCTGTCCGGGCTGCATAACTATCGCTCCTTGCTTTCACGGGCCGATAGTTTGGGGCAGTATAAAGACGTTTAGAACAGGCGTCGACGCTTCCTCCTGCCAGGCGCCTACAGGTCGGGGTCGGCGCTGCGTAGGGCGCGGAGGGTCCCGGAGGTCCGGAGGGACCGCGCCCCCGGGATC
>JAFZXW010000078.1 GCA_017616575.1 Candidatus Methanomethylophilaceae archaeon | reverse complement strand
TTCTTCGCCACCGCCCTCGAATATGCGTTCAGGAACATGTCCGGGAAGGAGAAGTGCCTGTTCTTCATTACCGAGGACGGAAGGGGCCACATGGACCTGTCCGGGTCCGTCGGGATGTACGCCAAAGGATTCCCGGCCGCCGTGGCGATAAGGGACCGCGACCCGAAAAGGGTGCTCGGCAAGATGACCGACCACGTCATGGCGTCGATGACCTACGACGAGTACCCCTACTGGGAGCTCAGAAGGTACATGGACGTCGAGTCCACTGTCAGGCTGCAGTACGCCCATTTCACAGAGATAGACGTCGACGCGGTCGACAGCGCTCCGTTCGAAGTGGAGCCCCTTATCAGGAGCGATTACCGGCCTCTGACGGACCTGTGGATAAAGGTCGGCGACGACGGGGACGGGTATTCGATGCAGATCTACTCCTCGGAGAGATACGACGACCAGACCGTCTCAAAGGTGGCGGAGGAGTTCGACAAAGCGGTGATGTTCCTGACGGATTCGCTCAGCCGACGTCGACTGCCGTCCTCGCACACCGTGTACCCCTTGTCCATCTTCATCCCGAGGAGGGCAAGCAACAGGTATGCCACGCCGATGACGGCCGACCAGACCCCAAACCCGTCCCCGAAGAACCCTATGACGGCCTCGCTGATTCCAGGATACAACGCCTCGAACGTGTCCGAGACCAGGTCCAGCAGGCCTGTACCGCTGAAACCCGTCTCCTCCGAAACATAGGCGAAAGAAGACCTTGCCATCTCCGAATCCATAATGAACGAGATGACGAACGCGGAGACTGCCGCGCCGAGCGTGGAGCCCACGGAACGGACAAGGTTGACAGTGGCCAGGCTCATGCCCATCTCGTTCTTGGCCGTATGATTCTGAAGGGACACGGATATGGTGCTCCCCAGGGCCCCGCATCCTGCCCCGAATACGGCCATCACAATTGCCACCACCGTCAAGGAGGCGTCGGGTCCGCAGATGTAAAGAAAGATCAGCGGAGCCCCCATGAGGAGGAACCCGGCCACCACCCACAGCCTGTACCCGGTCTTCGGAAGGAAGGCCCCGTTGAGGGCGGTGAACACGCCCATGGTGACGAACATCGGGATGCAGAGCATGGCGCAATCGATCTCGGTCAGGCCGTACACGAACATGCCGTAAAGCGTGATGAAGGACACCACGCCGAACAGCCCGAGGTTGTTGACGAACATGAACGTCGAGGAAAGCCTCACCACCTTCCTGCGCAGAAGGCTTGGGGCCATCACGGGCTCTGCCGACCTCGTCTCGATACGGATGAACATTACCAACAGGACGACGACGGCGAGCACTATCACCGCGATTTGGACGAGGTCCATGGACGAGTAGAACTGGAAGGCGAACAGGGACCCCAGGATCATCGCCGAGAGCGCGGCCATGCCCATGTAGTCTATCGTCTTGTTCCCTTCAGGGGCGGCCTCCGGGAACGTCCTCGCCGTGAGAGCGAAGAAGAGGGCGACCAGCGGGAGGTTGATGATGAACACCCAGTGCCAGGTGGTCACAGCGCAGATGACCCCGCCGACGAACGGGCCCCCGACCATGCTCAGCATGCAGAGGAGATTGATGCTGGCCATGACCTTGGCCCTGTCCTCTGGAGGGTAGACGTCGGCCACGAGGGCGTTCGACACCGGAGAAACCATCCCTCCCCCTATCCCTTGAACCGCACGGCTGACTATCATCATCTCCGGGCTGAACGAGGCCGCGGCCATCGCCGACCCGACCGCAAAGAACGCGACCCCCAGGTACAGGACGGGCTTGCGTCCGAACTGGTCGGACATCTTTCCGGCGATGGGTATCAGGACGGTCTGGGTGAGAAGGAACGACGCAGTCAGCCAGGAATAGAACTGCATCCCGTCCAGGTCGGTCATTATCTGCTTGCCGCAGATGCTGATGATAGTTCCGTCGAGGCACGTCACGACGTATATCATGCACATGCCGACGAGAAGGAGCCTCCTCGCCGACACGTCCATGCCTGCGCGTGGAACGAGAGCCTCGGCCGTCATGCCCCCTCATGTCAGGTGCCCGATAAAAGGGTTAGCGGGATTTAGAGAGGCTCTCCAGGGTCACGGTGCGGCAGATCGCCTCCACGCGCTCCACGTTCGCCTCGTCGGTGGCCGCGACGGCCCCTTCCAATATGACCGGGGAGAACCCCAGGTCGAAGGCGCAGTAATACGTGGAAAGCACGCAGAGGTGGGCCACAAGACCGACCAATACCACGCACTCTGCCCCGGCGTCGCGGAGCACGCGGAAGAGGTCGCTTCCTAAGAAGGAATTCATCTCCTTCTTGTGGACGCGGATGTCGGAATCGGCCACTCTTAGACCGTCGACGAACGCCTCCGGGTCGTCCATCTAATCCGAAGTGCAACTGTTCATCACGTCGTAACACACGAGGACCACGGGGGACCCGGCCTCATGGAACAGGTCGAGGGCACGGTTCATCGCTTCCAGATGACGGTTGACAGAATTATACAGGCCTTCGGTGACCGTATAGAACTTGTTCTGGACGTCCACCACCACCAAGGCGGCCCTCTTCCCTTCCACCTTCACGACCATGCCGGCTCGCAAGGCTTGCGCGCTAATAACAGATGCGGTGACCCGAACGGCAACGTTTAATCGGTGGATGGGCATACGGACGGACGCAATGAACGAGATCTGGACGGAGAAGTACAGGCCGAAGACGCTGGACGACGTCGTGGGACAGAAGCACGTTTCCGAGCGGCTTAAAGCGTACGTCGCCTCGAGGAACATGCCCCACCTGATGTTCTCCGGACCCGCCGGCACCGGGAAGACCACCTGCTCCCTCGCCCTCGCAAAGGAGATGTTCGGAGGGGAGTGGAAGGGCAACTTCATAGAGCTCAACGCCTCCGACGAGAGGGGCATTGACGTGGTGCGCGGGAAGATCAAGGAGTTCGCCAGGACCGCCCCCCTGGGAGGCGCGGAATTCAAGATCATCTTCATGGACGAGGCCGACGCCCTGACATCCGACGCCCAGGCCGCGCTCAGAAGGACGATGGAGAAATACTCTTCCATCTGCCGTTTCATACTGTCCTGCAACTACTCATCCAAGATCATAGACCCCATCCAGTCCAGATGCGCCGTGTTCAGGTTCAAGCCTCTCTCCGCAGCGGACGTGGAGACCTATCTGAGAAGGATCGTCGACAGCGAGAACATCGAGATCGACGACGACGCCATGAAGGGGCTGGTGATGGTCGCGAAGGGCGACATGAGGAGGGCGGTCAACTCCCTGCAGGTGGCGGCATCCCTCGGGAGGAGGATAGACCTCGACCTCATCTATCAGACCATCGGAATCGCGAACCCGGAGACCGTGAAGGAGATTCTCGAGACGGCCCTCGGCGGGAACTTCATCAAAGCCCGCGACTCTCTCGAGAACGTCATGATCGATTACGGCCTGTCCGGGCAGGACATCATAAGGCAGATCCACTCCACGTTCTTCGACCTCAGCCTCTCCGATTCTGACAAGGTGAGGCTTGTGGACAAGACCGGGGAGATCGAGTTCAGGATCGTCGAGGGAAGCAACGAGAGGATCCAGCTCGAGGCTCTTCTCGCGTACCTGGTGATGATCGGCGGCAACCGGAGGCGACGTCGGCTTAAAGCAGCCATTATCCTCGGAAGCATCTTCTCGGTCGCCTCTTCCAGAACCTCGCGGGACGAGCAGAGCAGGAGCACGTCCCTCTCCTTCTGAAGATCCTTATCGTAGACGGCCCCCGCCTGCTCGGCTATGTACAAGCCCGGCAGGTAGTCCCATATCCTGTTCGTGAAGCGCAGGTGCACGTCGGTGCGGCCGCAGGAGAGGAACGCGAAGTCGGTGCAGGCGGCGCCGAACATCTTGAACCTCCCCACGTCGCCGTAGCATTCGGAAAACACCGCGGCCTGGGCCCTTCTGAAGGCCTCCGACCTGCGGCTGTAGTCGCCGGTGGACACAAGGCACTCCTTCAACGGGCGGGGAGGCGAAGTGCGAATGCGGACGTCCCCTAGGAACGCCCCCTTCTCCGACGCGTAGAACATCTCCCCGTACTCGGGAAGGCATATCGCAGCGGCCTTGGGAACGCCGTCCTCCAGGAACGCCGCCTGCAGGCCGTACAGCGGGATCCCGCGGGAGAAGTTCAAAGTCCCGTCTATCGGGTCGACCACCCAGGACCTGGAAGAGCCTTCGGCATCCGGGTTGGACTCCTCCGATATGACGGAATCGTCGGGGAACCGCGAGCGTATCTCCGACAATATGACGTCCTCCGCCTTCAGGTCGGAGGGGGTGACCGCGTCGTAGACCCCCTGCGGGTTGGCCTTCGACCTGGCGGTCCTGTCTCCGAGAACGGCGGACGCCTTCAGCAGCGCCCGTTTGAGGGTCTCCAGCTCGCATGAGGCTTCCATGTGGCCGCCTCGGTACCTGTTGTCGAAGAACCTGTTCGTCTTCTTCTCGCTGCGCGGGAGGTATCCCAGGTCGACTGCCTTGGACACCACGGTCACCCCGATGCGTGATTTGATCAAGGAGGTCATCTCCTGCTCCAGGGCGCGGCGGGACTCCGGAGGAAAGCCGGTCTCGAAGTAGAGTGTGACGATGTCCTTGCCCTCGAGGTGGTCTATCATGACCTGATACTCGCCGGTGGCGCCGTCCACGAGGGATATGGCCTCGTCGAAGTGCGCCGGGAACATGTTGACCCCTTTGACCTTGACCATGTCGTCGGTCCTCCCCATGATGATGTCTATGCGGGGGAACCTGGATCCGCAGGGGCACTCGCCCGGGATGATCCTGGTGAGGTCGTGGGTCCTGTACCTTATCAGGGGGGCGCCCTCCTTCCTGAAGGCGGTGATGACCAGCTCGCCGGTCTCCCCGTCCGGGAGGACCTCGCCGGTGTCAGGGTCGATGATCTCGAAATAGACGTAGTCGTCCCACATGTGGATGCCGTTGCGGTAGTCGCAGCTTATGCCGATTCCAGGGCCGTAGATCTCGGTCAGCCCGTAGATGTCGTAGAAGTCCACCCCGAGGCTGTCCGCGATGCTCTGCCTCATCTTGTCGCCCCAGCGCTCGGAGCCGATGATGCCTTTCTTGAGGAAGAGCTCGTCCCTTATGCCGCGCCTCTCGATCTCCTCAGCGAGCAGGAGCGCGTAGGAGGACGTGCCGGTGATCACCGTGGACCTCATGTCCTTCATCATCCGTATCTGCTTCTCGGTGTTTCCGGGCCCCATGGGTATCGCCATCGCCCCGAGCCTCTCGCATCCCGCCTGGAAGCCGATCCCGGCGGTCCAGAGCCCGTACCCTGGGGTTATCTGGACCCTGTCGGCCTCGGTCACGCCGGCCATCCTGTAGCAGCGCTCGAATATGACGGCCCAGTCCTCCACGTCCCTCCTAGTGTACGGTATCACCACGGGCGTCCCGGTGGTCCCCGAGGAGGAGTGGATCCTCACGATGTCCCTCTCCGGGACCGCGGCCAGACCCAGCGGGTACGCCTCGCGCAGGTCGCCCTTGTCCGTGAAAGGCAGGGTCTCGAACTCCTCCTGGGTGGTCATGGAGGCCACGTCTATGCCCTCGAACTTCTTCGCGTAGAAAGGGCTCTTGTCCTTTATGGTGGAGAGAAGCCTGATTATGTTCTCCTTCTGGTAGCCGTTCATCCTCATCTCTTTTCCTCCTTGATCCTCTCCAGCATCTCGGCCGCCTCCAGGCTTCCGCGCCCTGCGGCCTTCCTGAGCCACTTCTCCGCGTTGCGCTCGCTCTTGACCATGCCCTCCCCGGACAGGGACAGCTTGCCGAGCATGAGCATCGCGTCCTCCGAGCCGGCGTCCGCCGCTTTGACAAAGCATTTGACGGCTTTTCCGGGGTTTCTGGGAACGCCTTTCCCGTCGAGATGCATCATCCCCAGGCGGTATCCTCCTTTCGGATGGCCGTTGTCCATGCAGACCTTGTAGGCCTCGGCGGCCCTGCCTAGGTCTTGCGGCGTCCCGCGACCCTCCTCGCACATGACGCCCACGCGGTACATGGCTATGAGGTTCCCGGCTTCGGCGGCCTTGGAATACCATTCGAACGCCTGTTCCCAGTCCTGCTCGACGCCTTCGACGTCCGTCAGCATGAACGCGAGGTTGAACATCGCCCTGGGGTACCCGAGCTCGGCCGACCTCCTGTAGAGTTCCAAGGCCTTCTCCAGGTCCGGACGGAGCCCTTCCCCGTGCGCCCTCATGTGCCCGAGGTTGCACATGGCCTCGGCATTGCCCTGGTCCGCGGCGAGGCCGAACCACCTGGCCGCCTCCCTCCGGTCCTGGACCACGCCATCCCCCTTGAAGAACATGTACCCGATGGCGACCTGCGCGTCCGGGTCGCCCGCTTTCGCGGATTCGAGGACGGATTCGAAGGACATCGGCGCCCCCTCACCCTGCGAACGTAAGTCTCGGGATGCTCCATATAGTTCCCGAGATAGTAAAACGCAGCCAGGAACCCGTTCGCGGCGGCCTGGGCGTAATACTGGATGGCCAGGGTCTCGTCGCGGGGGTACTCGCTGTTGTCGTAGAACCTCCCCAGCATGAACTGGGCGTCGCAAGATCCTGCGGACGCGGCGCGGGTCAACAGCTCCATCGCCTTCCTGTCGTTCCTCCTGACGTGGATGCCCTGGTGGTGCATCATGGCGATGGCGACCATGGCGTCAGGGTCCCCGAGGTCCGCTGCTTTAGAATAGTTCTCGTAGGCGGCCTCCTCGTCCCCCTCGGCGAGGCAGCTATCCCCGCGGCGGAGGGCGGCCTCCCTCACGTCGGTCTCCCTCTGGACGGCGGTCTTGCTGATTCCCTCCATGCGCTCGGCATACCCTTCCGGGCCGTCTTCCGAAAGGACGGACCTGTAGCAAAGGATGCACTTCTCATGGCCCATGTCGGCGCCGCACTTGTACCAGCGCAAAGCCTCCTCCCGGTCCACTGATATTCCGTTCAGGCCGTATTCGTAGTCCAAGCCGATTTCCAGGAAGGTGTCGCCGTCGCCGGACAGCCCCGCGGACATGAACCACATCTCCGCGTCCTCGGACGTCCCCGCGGCCTCCCCGCTATGTATGAGGTACCCGACCATGAACTTGGCCAGGACGTGCCCCTTCTCGGCCGCCCTCCGGTACCATTCGGCCGCCTCCTTGACGTTGCGCCCGAGAAGATCCCCTGAATATAGCTCCTGCGCCAATGCGTATTGGGCGTCGACGTTTCCCATCTCCGACGCCGTTCTAAGATGCCTCGCATACGACGATACGTCGGAACCGTCCAGGTATCCTTCGGAATAGAGCCTGGAAAGCTCCCAGTGGGCCCTGGGGCAACCTCCGGACGCGGCCCTCCGATACCATTCGACGGCCTTGGCCATGTCCGGCTCCACCTCTTTCCCTTGGTGGTAGTAGTAAGCCACCCCGAGGCAGGCGTACGGGTCGCCCATCTCGGCCGCGCGGAAGATGGGGTCCCTCACCAGCGTCTCCTCTCCCTCTTCATGGCTTCTAGGAAGGCGGCGGCGTCGGGATCCCCCTTCTTAGCCGCCCTTGTGAGGTGCTTCTTGGCGCGGGAGAGGTTCTTCTCCACGAACTCGCCGTCGTAATACAGCTTTCCCAGATAGAAATCGGCATCCGGGAAATCGGACTCGGCGGCCTCGTTCAGGTCCTTAAGTCCCTGCTCCACGTCCCTCTCGACTCCGGAACCTGTCACGCGCATCATGCCTAGGAACGCCTTGGCGGCAGGGTGCCCTTGGTCCGCGGCCTGGTCGAACCATACAGCTGCCATCTTCGGGTCCCTCCCCACGGCGCGGCCCTCGTAATAGAAGCGGGCCAGGCAGTACTGGGAGTTGATCTCGCCCATCTCGGCCGCCTCGGTGAACCATTTGAACGCCTCCTTGTCGTCCTGCTCGAAGTACATCCCGTTGCCGTACATGCAAGCCAACGTATACTGGGCGTATCCGTTGCACCTTTCGGCGGCCACTGTGAGCCAGTGCGCGGCCTTCTCGTAATCCATAGGGAGCAGCTGGCCGTCGAGGCGCATGTTAGAATAGTCCACCATCGCCTGCTGGAACCCGTTCTCGCACGACTTCTCCAGCCAGTGCGCGGCCACGGAGGGGTCCCTCTTGACGCCGTCCCCGTAGGCGTAGATCATTCCGATCTGGTACTGGGCCTCGGCATGGCCCTGCTCCGCCGCCTTCTCGAAATACGATATGGCCTTCCTGCCGTCGGTGTACTTCGTCTTGGGGGTGGAGCAAATGCATCCCATCGAGAACAGGGCGTCGGTGTCCCCGGCGTCTGCGGCGCGGGAGAACCACTCCACCGATTTCGCCAGGTCGGGCTCCGTGTCGCATAGCCCCTGGTCGTACATCTGCCCCATGTGGTACATGGCCTCGGCGGAGCCGTTCTCGGCCGCCTTCTGGAGCCAGAACACGGCCTTCTCGCGGTTCTTGCGGATGCCTTTGCCCATGAGATACATAAACCCTATCGTGTTCTGAGCGGCCACGTCGTCGTTCTCCGCGCAGACGGTATACCACCTTATCGCCTCCGCGTGATCCTTTCTGACGGATGAGGTCCCGTGGTCGTACATGTCGAACAGCTTCGAGCAGGCGTCGACGTCGCGCTGCTCGCCCCTAAGCCTCAACCCGAGCAGGCCCTCCATGGTCTCCTCGGAATTCCTTTCGATCTCCGCTTCCACAATCGACGCGGGACGGCATCCTCCGGACGCGGCCAGTGAAAAAAGCTCGCAAGCCGTCTTCCTGTCTATCGAAACTCCCGCATCCCCGACGTAAAGAAACAGCGCATAAAGGTACTGCGCGTCCAAAACCCCTGCTTCCGCTCTGCGCTCGGCTGCGGCGGCGGCCTTCTTCAGATCATAGCCCATGGAGCCGCAATCCATCAAAGAACGGGCCGGCACATACTGGCCGTCCAAGGAGATCGTATCGTCGGACATATACCGCTCTATAGCGAGAATATATATTAGAAGTTCTCCGGGCCTCGGTCGGAGGAACCACTTTCGGCCACCCCTCCCCTTCATACGATTAAATACCCATCTTCCGTGGAATCAATCATGGGAGCGACTTGTTCGATACAGGAGACTTGCAGCGTTGACGATGCCGTCCGCTTCATCGACGGCATCGATGTCGTT